>JAWSUP010000361.1:0-4511 GCA_033549405.1 Bacillota bacterium
GACGCGGTATTTTGACCATGGTCTTTGATGGTTATGAACCATGTCCGGAGGGAATGGGCGAAGATGCATCATATCGCGGGGTCAACCCGCTTGATCGAGAACGGTACATCCTGCATGCTCGCGGAGCAATACGCTGAATGTGAGCACTTTATTTCGGCACTGTTCCTTTTTCTCAGCCAGGGTTTGATACCTTTTTCTCTAAGTGTCTTGACAGCGCCAAGGTGCGCAAAGCCTCGAGTGCCGCCGTCGCCCAATGCAAGTCCAGTCATTTTCATTGTTTTACGCCCCTTCTTCTAGCCGGCTATTCGGCCTGAGCTGCGTCGACTTCCTTACGAAATTCAATCAAATCAATGTATTCCTTTGCGATTTTTTCAGCAGCCAGTGGATCGAAGCCGTGGCGCTGCACTTGGGCAAACAAATGCTCAGCGTATTGATCGATCCCCCGGAGGTTCTCTGGAGAAGCTTTGGCTTTGGCAAATCGCAGGGATTTATAGAGGCCAATCATCACTGCGGCATCGGCTTGGCCGTAGTAGCTGATCTGTTGGTAAGCATCGTAGAGCAGGATCGGGAAATCGTAGGCTTCGCAGGCGACAAAATTTTCTGTGTCCTTTGATCTTAGCACAATGTACCCTTGAGGATTGTCGGCCAGGTCGCGTAGCAGAAGGCCAATAATATTCAGGCAATGAATAGCTGTGTTCGGGTCATTGATGCCAGGTGAAAGTGCTTTTAGTGCAATTTCCACGATTTTCTGGATAGTGAAACTGAAATCCTGTTCTTCGGTTCGCTTGTTGCCGACCAGGAAGCATTGCTGGATCTCGTTAAGAGTCTCCTGGTCCTTTTCTTCACCTTTGTGGTATAGGGAAATGATCCGGGTTTCACTTGAGATGAACTGGCCGACAACCTTGTTGGTGCAGATGATGCAGTCGTGCTCACGCGCAATATGCTGCAATCGTATATAGTTGATTTCCTGGATATACCCGTCAGACAGGCTGTAAACATCTCGGGTTGGCTGATCGCTGGTTTTTGCTTGCAGTTCCTCGGGAGTCATTACGCTGGCACGTTCGACGAAGTCACAGTACTGTCGGATCCGCACCGTGGCTTCTTTGTGAAGACGCATAATCAGTCCGCTGGCCTGAATTTGGGTGGAGACACTATTGATGAAAATCAAAAAATAGATCAGCCCAACGATCACATAAAGCACGCCGAAACTGGCAGATATGACCAGGTCGCCAGACGGACGGGTCTTGATTAGCAACATTGAGGTAATCGCGAAGATAAAGCCGCTGAGGAAGACGCCGAAAGATTTCATCGTTGTCTGGTTACTGAGGAAGTTTTCGACGACGCGCGGTGTGAATTGTGAGGAGTACATGGTCAGTACCACCATGGCCGTCGAAAATGTGAACGTAGCAATCGTGATAAAAGCGCCGGCGATGATGCCGAGTACGGCTTGAGCCAGCGCTTGGTTTGTGAAGAAAAGTCCAGAGGTATGGTCGGCGATGACGTCAGTATAATGCTGGTCGACAAAAGAGATGGCAAGTGAGAGTGCAAGCGAAGCCAAGCTATAGATGGCCGGATACAACCAGATACTGCTCTTGATTTTGTTGACGATTTTTCTGATCATGTGGATCCTCCATTAATGTGGTGTCTGGAGTGGCATTTGGCATCATTTGAATCATCTGACATTAATTATAACACTCATTCTGGCAGGATCTGGCCTTTGCTATCTGTTTGATTATGCACAATTTTGTGATCATGACTGTTCATGTATGGACAGGCAGTCAGATATCTTTTTATTCATCGGTGTTTTGAAATGTTTTGCGATGGGCTGGCTTTGGTAATAGGCATTACGCTTTTTGAAAATAATTTGTAGTATAAAGAAGACAAAACACTCGTAATATGAAAGTCGAGGTGGATTGGCATGAAAAGTCCATCCGCTGTTTGGAAAAAAAGGACACTGCTCTTCATGACGAGTCAGGCAATTTCCCTGTTTGGCTCATCACTTGTATCATATGCGATCTTGTGGCGGATCACGCTGGATACCCAGTCCGGCTTCATGATGACGTTATATTTGTTGTTTGGTTTTTTGCCGACCTTTTTCCTCTCCCCATTTGCCGGAGTCTGGGCTGATCGCTATGACCGCAAACGCCTGATCATTTTGGCTGATGGCCTGATTGCAACGGCTACATTGGTTCTGGCCATTTTCTTCCTGGCCGGATATAAAGACTTGTGGCTGTTCTTCATTATCCCCTTGTTCCGTGCGGTGGGTTCAGCGGTGCAAACTCCGGCTGTCAGTGCTTTGCTGCCACAAATCGTACCTGAAGATCGCCTCATGAAAACAAACGGCTTGTTTACCAGCCTGAATTCAGCCATCATGTTGATCTCTCCTATGGTCAGCGGTGCTTTGCTCAGCTTCACGTCGCTCGAGCTGATCCTGATGATTGATGTCGTGACAGCAATAGCAGCAATCCTGGTGATGCTCATCTTGAAAGTACCTGTCCATGTCAGATCAGCAGCCAATCAAAATCAGAAATACTGGCAGGACCTGGTTGCAGGTGTCCAATATATCCGCAAGCATGAATATATCGGACGGTTTTTTATCTACATAACGATCCTTTTTTTCATGGTCACACCGGTCGCCATGCTGACCCCTTTACAGGTCACACGCAGTTTTGGAGACGATATCTGGCGGCTGACAGCCATCGAGGTCGTCTTTTCCAGTGGTATGCTTGCCGGTGGGTTGCTGATTGCTTCCTGGGGCGGATTCCGAAATCGCATCAAAACGATGGCGTTTTCGACCCTGATGGTTGGCATAACCACCTTTTTACTGGGTGTGATCCCGAATTTCTGGATCTATCTTGGCATTATGGCGATAACAGGATTGACCTTGCCGTTCTACAATACACCGGCGACGGTCTTGCTTCAGGAGAAAGTCGATCCTGACTATCTGGGTAGGGTTTTTGGCGTAATGGGCATGATTGCCAGTGGGGTCATGCCAACAGCCATGTTTATTTTCGGCCCTCTGGCTGACCAGATTCGCATTGAGTGGCTCTTGATTGGATCCGGTGTGCTGTTGACGTTACTGGCTGGCGGCCTGGCAACGAACAAAATTCTGGTTCAGGCTGGTGAACCTCCCCAAAAATCCGGTACTGATCTGCCTGCCAGTCAGCCAGTGCGTATTCGGACTGAATGTCCGATTGACCAACCGGATTGCCAGCTCTGATTTGCCAAATCAAATCGTTGCAGAGCACGCACTATTTATGCTGACTCAAATCCGGGTGTGATAGCTTGAAGACTACGATATAGACCCGTCTTAATATTATCTGAGAAACTTTCTGGCAGGTCTGAAGTTAAATAACAGAATCGGCGAATTTCATCCTCTCCATTATCCAACAATTAAAGTAATTCTCAATTTCCTGCTTTTTACCAGATAGTGTGAAATCGTTCATAAACTCACCAAGGTAGAGGAAAAACATATGGTAACAATAAAAAGCAAGGCATTCCGGGCGCAACTGGTCTGTAATGCTGTTCTGCCTCAGAGCGTCTCTGAATGCCTTCAACGCCCACTCATAGCAGCACATGAACCATGCATCGCGTTCGAGAGGGGCATACATCACCTCATCCCAGTCGACAATGCAGTACTGACCATTTCCGATCATCAGATTTCCCCCCGCATCACCATGTGTGATGTAAAATCTCGGCTTTCCATTTCGGCATATTTCTGAAAAATACTTTAACCGGTCAGCATAATGCCCAAGAACTTCTTGATGCTGTTTAAATGTTGCAAGGATGGAGTTGTTTTCTTCGCTTGGAGGTTCAACTTGCAGTTGTTTCCACTGAGCATAGAAGTTATTTGCCCTTTCATCAGAAAACTCTGCTGAAGGAATCTCAAACCCTGGCCTTGTTAACGGGTATATTCTGCTCAGCAGAGTGTATTCTGGTATTTTTGTTTCATCAGTTTCAATATTATCACCGTCAAACCAGTTAAAAACACAGAGGACAGCTGAATTGAAGATCGAAAACAAGTTATCTGCCCTTGTTTTAATTATCCGGCTGATAAAATCTATTCCGCTGGCACATAAATATTCCACAACCTCCAAGCTATTGCGGTATTTCACTTGATGCTGGGATGAATAATCCAATTTGAGAAAATAGCAGTTTTTTTCAGTGTTTAGGCGCCATGTTTCGCCGTAGTAGCCACGCTTGGCAGGGACAATAGAAATGGCCTCAAGACCATATGCTTCTCTGACAAAATCCGTAAGGCAAGCTATGTATTGTTGATCTTGTCTGATTTTGTCTGGCATGAATTTCCTTACTCCCGATCGTGTCCATCATTTGTTTAAAAATTTTTTATCGCTTCCACGGCGATATTCTGTTGTTCTTCACTGGATATCGAGGCGTCTGGGTCGCCTCTTTGCTTGCCGTAATTTCCGAACTGGGCATGGTTCCCACCTGCAATAAGCACGAGAGATAAAACGACAATCAGGAATATTTTCATGCGATTTTTCAAAATA
>JAWSUP010000362.1:0-2892 GCA_033549405.1 Bacillota bacterium
AAGACAATCGATGGCGATAAAGGTAAAATCGATGTAATGAAAATACGCTCGGCAATCCGTAATCCGAATAACATCCATCATCCTGTCACAAGGCTGTTGTGCTTCGAGAACACCCACAACAGCGCTGGAGGCACAGCCTTACCTATTGAGAATATGGCTGAAGCGACGCGACTTGCGCGAGACCACAAAATTGCGACGCACCTGGATGGCGCCAGAATATTCAATGCAGCACTGGCGACCGGTGTTGAACCGATCAGGATTGCCGGGCATTTCGACAGCGTGATGTTTTGTTTGTCAAAGGGTCTCAGCGCACCTGCCGGATCGATGCTGACTGGAACAAAATCGTTTATTCAGTCAGCAATGGAGATGAGAAAAATGCTGGGCGGCGGGATGCGGCAAACCGGCATATTGGCAGCAGCGGGCCTCGTGGCTCTGCAGACGATGATCGACCGGCTGGCTGACGATCACCAGACTGCAAGAATAATCGCCGAAGGCATTATCGATATGAAAGGGATCTATCTGAACCCGGATACGATTCAGACAAATATCGTCAGGTTCGAACTGACAAATCCTGACCTGACTGCAGCAGAATGCATCGATGACCTGAAAAAGGAAGGGCTGCTGGCTTTGGCTCAAGGTGAAAAAATAATCCGACTGGTCACGCATCGTCATATCGATAGAAAGGCAGCGTATGAGGCAGTCAACATCATCAGGCGTGTGCTTGAACCATAAGAAAAGCATTGTGCGTTCCACATACCATGATGTATCATACAGGGAGATAATCAGTGATCGATTTCAGCTGTTTGTCTGTTAATACGTTTGATAAATGCTCATTGCAGTTGGCGATGGAAAAGGGAACTGGTCTTGAAATAGACGACTACTTGTGGAGCAGTACAGAAGAAGAAGACAAGATTCGCAACCATGTATCCGAATTAATGTCTGGGTTTTCAAGGTTTTCTTTTCACGGAAACGCTGTTAGTCGTGATGTTGCTGAAATCATGCAAAAAACCGATGAAGAAATGCTTCGGATCTATAATAAATCATATCAGCAAGCTCGGTATCATAGCATTAACAAGATTGTCTTCCATTCCAACTATTTGTCTTCCATGGAATCGCCTGAATTATGGGTCATCCGCAACGCTCTGTTCTGGAAAAGATTTCTGCTCGACAAACCGAAATCACTCTCTGTAAACATTGAAAACTTCATCGATGATACACCTGATATGCTTGCTCATCTGACAGATCTGGTCGATGATCAGCGTCTGAAAATCTGTCTGGATGTTGGACATGCGGGTTGCAATTCTTCCATTAACTTAAGTCGGTGGATATCGCGGCTAGGCAGGCGTATTGGTCATGTACACTTGCATAATAATGATGGCTTTTCAGACAAACATTGGCCGCTGGGTCGAGGTGTTCTAAATATTGCTGAGATTGTGCGCGACCTGATCGATTATACTGATGAACCAACCATGGTATTGGAATGTGATTTTTCGGAGAGCCTGCGCTGGTTATTCCAATGCGGGATTTTGGCATGAGTAGTGAGGACCCGTTTACAGATCAGATTGAACAGCTTATGATTGAAGAATTAATAGAGATGCGAGGTGTTCATTATGTTTATGAATCGAAAAATCAAGCTGGCTATCCTGATGGACGATGCGATGTACCGCCGCACGTTCCATCCTGATGATCTTCTTTTTCTCGAAGGCTTCGCAGAGATCGTCAACCGGCCGCCCTATCCAGACAAGATCGATGCAGACTATATGAAAATGCAACTGCGCGAAGCCGAAGCCTGCTTCACCTGCTGGGGCACACCGGTTTTTACAGATGAGATCATGGCCTGCGCACCTGATCTAAAACTGATTCTGCACGGGGCGGGCACACCCAAAGCGGTTGTCAGCGATGCAGTCTGGCAGAGGAACATCCGGGTTGCCACGGCGGCCTCAATTATCGCCATCGATGTGGCAGAGACAGCGCTGGGCGGTATTATCTATTCTCAGAAGCATTTTGGCGACTTCGACAGACTCGTCAGAGAAGGCCGCTGGTCCCGCAAGACTGACGAAAAAGGCGTCAGCGATGTCGATGCCATTAAGCCGCTCATGAAAAGGCTTAACTGGATGCTCACAGTTGGCGTTGTCGGCGCTTCACATGTCGGTAAAAACATGATCCGCTTCCTGAAGCCGTTCGGCGTCACGGTTTTGCTGTATGACCCGACATACTCTGAGGCGATGGCAAGAGAGCTTGGGGTCAGACTGGTTTCATTGGAAGAACTGATGCGTACCAGTGATGTTGTGACCGTCCATGCGCCGAAGCTGCCGACGACAGATAACATGATTACTGCGACGCTTCTGGCGTCGATGAAGGATGGCGCTTTGTTTGTCAATACGTCCCGTGGATCCGTTGTCGACCAGGACGCGCTGTTAGCAGAGCTGAAGAGCGGGCGCATTTACGCCTATCTGGATGTCTACGAAAAAGAGCCCCTGCCCGCGGAGAATGAATTCATCCAACTGGACAATGTTCTGCTGACACCGCATATTTCCGGTGGCCACACCATCAACGGCGGTTTCGAACGCGGTAATTATATCATCAATCAGCTGTACCGTTATTGCTGTACAGGAGACCTGCTGAACGAAGCTTTGGCGGACATGATGGACATGATGGCCTGATGACATCGTGCCCTTGCGGAGGAATTAAACATATGGGATATCAGCCAGAACAGGCGGGTTATCTTTGGTGAAGGCACGTCAAATCAGATCAGCTCACTGGTTAAATCTTTTGCTGTCATAGGAGGTAACGATCGATGAATAAGGTAATCTGCTCTGTATTTACCAAGCCGTGGCCACGCCTGTCCCTGGATGAGCTGGGCAGCCTGGTCAGCGGACTCGGTTTCGAGGG
>JAWSUP010000362.1:2902-4502 GCA_033549405.1 Bacillota bacterium
ATCGAGTTTCCGGTGCGGCCCGGCTTTCAGGTTGAACCCCAGGACGCAGAGAAAGGGCTGCCGCAGGCTGCAGAAAAGCTGGCTGCCTATGGCGTGAAAATCACCAGTGTCGCCGGTGAATTGTCGGAGACGTTCTTTGCCGGCTGCCAGGCCGCTCAAGTGCCGTTAATCCGGATCATGGCCAATTTCAAAGGTGTGAAAAATTACCTGGAGGCAGAATCTGAGATGCGCCACGTCCTCGACAGCATACAGCCTCTGTGCGCCAAGTATGACGTGCAAGTCGGTGTGCAGCATCATTACGGAACCGGCGTATCGAGTTCCATGGAACTCAGGCGCCTGCTGGAAGGATTTGACAAAAAATACATCGGGGCCATCTGGGATGCCGCCCACGCCGGATTGGCCGGAGAAGATGCTGCCAAAGGCCTGGGTATTGTCTGGGACTATCTCTGCCTCGTTAACCTGAAGGCCGCTTATTATAAACGCGTGAACGGGCCTGAAGCAGAAGATGCCAAATTCAAGCCGTATTTCACGACAGCCCGCATGGGCAATATAAACTGGGAGCAGGCCATTACCTTCTGTAATGAAAACGGCTATGAAGGGATTTTCTGCTTTCCGGCTGAATACACCGATGAGAAGGGTGTCCTGGATTACATCACCAAAGATATCGCCTATGCCAGGAGCCTTTTCGAGAAGATCTATAAAACCAGCCGTTTTTCCTGAATGTCGCATTCAATGCACCGCAGTTTGGCGGTCAAGGCGAACTGTGTACAGATCGATTCAATACCTGCTTCAGCGGTTCAAAGGGCAACGTCTACGAAGGCGGCATCCGCGTGCCGGCAGTGGAACTGCTATACGCCGGTCGTATCCTGCAATGCCGCGATGCGGGATGGCCCAGAGTAATTAAGTGGCAGGAGACACAGCAATTGCCGTTTGTTGATGTTAAAATATCATCAAACGGTTTTTGCATGTTATCTACATGAATGGAGGCTGCCATGAAGATCGATTTATCAGGAAAAGTTGCTGTTGTCACAGGTGCGACCGGTCAGTTGGGAAGAACCATGGTTCGTTCCCTGGCTGAATGCGGCGCTGATGTCGTTTTGTGCTATCATAAAAACCAGACCTTTGCTGAGCAGTTGAAAGATGAGATAGAGTCGACCTGGCCTGTCAAAGCAATGGCTGTCATGACGGACATCACATCGCTGGATTCGATCATGGCTTTACAAAAGTCTGTCAGCCAGCAATTGGGAACAGCCGATATCATCGTCAATAATGCCGTGACCGGCATTTCCCAGTGGAAAAGTGTCCTGGAACAGGATGTCAAAGACTATGAGGGATCACAGTCAATCAGGTCGCACCGGGCTGGACCATCAGCGACAGGACGCGCCAACATGACGGGACAGAAAAAAACACAAACCAGGATTTCCCGTATATTGACCGGGTGCCCATGAAACGGCGCGGAACTGATCAGGAAATTGCCAATGCCGTTTGCTTTTTGGCATCAGATCTTGCTGATTTCATTACCGGTGTCTTTTTGCCTGTCTGTGGTGGCAACGTCATGCCAGGCATCTGATCGCTGTGCGGCCATTTCGTGGTAAAATGG
>JAWSUP010000363.1:0-4491 GCA_033549405.1 Bacillota bacterium
GTTTGGACTGGCGATGGGCAAGCTTTGGGGCGTGCACCTCAATGACCAGAACGGCATGAAATATGACCAGGATAAAGCGTTTGGCGTCGAGAATCTGCGTCAGGCATTCAACCAGGTCAGGGTACTGGTCGAGAACGGCTACGGCAAAAATGGTGAATACGTCGGGCTGGATGTCAAGGCGATGCGCACGCAGCCTGACGAAGTCAGTTATCGCCATCTGGAAAACAGCCTGGCGATAGTCAAAAGCCTGGAGGCGAAGGTTGCCCGTTTTGATTATGCCTTCCAGAAACAATGCCAGGAAAACCGCGACTATGAGGCGTTGGAACTATATGTCATGAATCTTCTGATGCATGATTGATCAAGTTCAGCCCTTAAGCAATTGTATAATGGTTCGGGTGCGAGCGTTGGAGAAATCCAACGCTCGCACCCGAACCTTATGTTGTCAGAGGATCTTTGATAGAGGGAAATCCATTTGAAGACACTCAACGCGAAACGATTACAAAAGACGCTTGAAATGCATGCGGACGAAAACATTGCGCGGCACAACATGGGTGGCGCAGCGATGCTGGTTTCACAGCACGGTGTGTGCGTCTGCTCTGTTTACCGCGGTTACAAAAATGTCGTAACCCAGGAACCGCTTGTACCAAGAACGATGTTTCGACTTGCTTCCATGACAAAACCGGTTACAGGCATCGCATGCCTGCTCGGTCTGCAGAATGGCTGGTTCACACTCGACGACAAAGTTTCTGATCATCTGCCAGCCTATGAGAACATGTACGTGGGCAAGTTGGATGACTGCGGCTTTCCTGTTCGCAGCCACAAAGCCCAAAAGGACATCTTGATCAAGCACCTGCTGACGCACAGCAGCGGTATCATCTCAGAAGATGCCTTTGGCAACATCCAAAATGATCTCATTCCGACAGGGGCACTGTCCTCGCTCACAGACGTTGTGCAGTACTGCCCCGAGCATACCTGTCTTTCATTTGAACCAGGTGAAAAAACAGCATACAGCGGCTATGCGGCCTTTGACACCCTGGCACGAATTATTGAGATGAAGAGTGGCCAGACCTATGCGACCTTCGTCCAGGAGAACATCTTTCAGCCACTTGGCATAAAGGATATAACCTTCGTTCCCAATGATGAGCAATGGTCACGCATGAGCGTGATGTGTGATAAGGCTGTGGGCGGATTCGTAACCGTTGATCTGGGCCGTCACACCTTTGAGCAGTTTCCTCTGAGTTACACCTGTGCCGGCGCCTCTCTTGTTGGAACCATCGAGGACTATCACATTTTTGCCGAGATGCTGCTCCAGAATGGTTCTTACAATGGAAAGACCATTGTCGCGCCTGAACTGATCAGGCTAATGAAAACACCCTATGTTGCTGATGGAACGCCAGGTCTCAGTAAAACGGAAAGCTGGGGTCTGGGTGTGCGCGTCACCATGTGTGATCCGATTCTTCCTGCCGGTACGTTTGGCTGGAGCGGCGCTTATGGCACCCATTTCTGGGTTGACCAGGAAAATGACATCTCGGCTGTTTTTATGAAAAACACGCGTTGGCATGACAGCCACGGACACGGTGAAACAGGTCTGCAGTTTGAACGCGACGTGATGTCGACCCTGCAGTAACTACCGTCAAGGCAGCCAGCGACGTGTTGCCAGTTTGTGGTATTGGCGGCACATGAAAAATCCCTCGGCATAGCCAACGTCCGCCTGGTAGCCGCGTGCCTTGGAGATCGTGCGTGCCATGTCAATCACGTCCATGTTGTCATGCTCTTTAAGCCATTTGTGCTGACTGACATGCTTGCCCAGCATCTCCAGTTTGATATCGATGAACTCAGTGATGTCGACCAGTTCTTCCGGCATCGGGCCGATGCCGGCGACCGCTTCCATGTAGTAAATAGGGGTCAGCCGCCCGTAAAACGGATGCTGTGTTTTGTGATGGGGAACTGTCGCTGCCATGCTCGCTTCATAGACCAGCGCACTCGTCTGTTCATGGTCGTCCATGTAATCGTGTGGGCTGTGCGTAATGATGACATCCGGACGGGTGTAGCGGATCAGGTCAATGACCTTGTCGCGGGTCTCCATGTTATCAGCCCGGACAAACAGATCACTTTCCCCAAGTGACACAACTTCAGCACCGATAAGGGCGCCAGCCTCCTGAGCTTCCCTGCCTCTGATCTGGATCAATTCATCCGGTGGAATCACCATGTGTCCAACATTGCCGGTTGACACGTGAACCATGAAAACCTTGTTGCCCTGGGCAGCATACTTGGCCAGGGTACCGCCGCACATCAGTTCCAGATCATCCGGATGTGCTCCAATCGCCAGAATATTCATACTTATACCTCATGTTTCTTGATGAAAAAATTGCGGGGCAGTACAATACTGCCCCGCACCCTATAAAATCAATAAATAATTCAGTGTCAGCCTATGCCAAGAGCCGTAAGCTGTCTTTGATGCTCGGCGGTGTAGACTTCTTCGACTTTGTCCACACCAAGCGCTTCGATATCCTGGATGATCTTCGTGTAGATTGCATCAAATTCAGCGTCGCTTGCTGCTGCGATCATCTGCATGCCAGCTGTTACGCAAGCTTCGTTGATTTGGGTATTGATGACATCAACGTCACTGCCAGCTTCGATGCTGCTGGGAATATCAGCAAATCCTTCTCCCCAGATGTCTTTGACAAAATTCGTACCCAATCTCTTTTCATTTTCGTCAACAGCTCTTCCAAGCGGGGTCAGGATCGCGCCAAGCAAACCTTCCCAATAACTGGTATTGCACCAGGGAGCCCAGTTTCCGTTCAGTTTGTATTTTGATGTATACGCTTCAAGGTCTGATTGGCAAAGAGCAGCTTTTTCTTCGTCATGAACTATGTCGCCCTGTGCATCGTAATCCCAATGGATTCCCTGGACACCGCCATTGATGGTCATCTGACCCATATCGGTTAACAGGAATTCATAGAACTTGATGACGCGGTCAGGATCAGCTGCATTTTTGGTGATAACAGTGCCGAAACTGCCTTTGCTGCGTAGGTACATGGCCTTCCAGGGAATACCCTCTTGCTGTATCGGACCAATTGCGGTATAGACTTTATCTGTATCATCGCCAAAATTGTCCTTGATGGTCTGTTCGAGTGTGTTGTAGGCAACATATGTCGCTGACATGATTGCGCCATAGCTTGCACTATAAAATTTTGTATCGATCGATGATTGATCATCTGTCAGCTGGCCTCTTGAAATAACACCATCTCTGTACAGCATGTTCAGCCATTTCAGATAATCAACATATGCCGGATCATACATAAAATGTTTGATTGTCCCGTCTTCCTGCGGAAAAGTGTTGGAGAGGTGACAGCCAAAAGTTGACTTGAAATGCGTAAAGAGATTCCCTCTTGGATCACCAGCAAAAAGGTGCAACGGATCCATATCAGAATAGTTCTCTTTGACGAACTTCAGGTATTCTGTAAACTTATCCAGATCTGTGATGTCTGTTTCGCCAAAGGCGTCGAGAATATCATTGCGTGCAAACATGATGTTTGTTCCGTGGGCACCACCTGCGGCACCGACATTGCCCATAGCGACAGATTCTGCGGCCCAGTTTTCGTGGTATTCAAAGCCGACATATTTCCAGAGTGTTCCATCTGGTTCAGCATGGAAAACCAACTGAGATTCAGGAATCAGTGACCACATTTTCGGTGCATGCTCATCAATCAGTTCAGACCATGAATATAACAAGTCTGCATCGATCATCTGCCGGAGGAACGTGCTTCTGTAGCTGCCAAAAACCATGACATCCGGATATGTTCCTGATGCGATCGTTGTTCCGGCCAACTCCTCTTCAGTACCTGCAGGCATGTCAATAATCATTTTGCCGCCGGTCAATTCGGTAATATACTTATAAACGTCTGAATCATCCCAGCCCTGTTCAACAGCGCCTTTGGCCCATCCCCAGACACCTGGCCACCAAACGGTGAATTCAAATGGTGAGGTATCATCCTGAAACTCCCACATGGAGTCTTCGCCCGTTGTTCCTTGTGTTGTTCCGCCAGTTGTCGTGGATGTTGTTGTGCTCGTGTCAGTCTGGCAACCAGCAAAAACCGCTGCCAGCATCATCAGCACAAGTCCGAGTGCCAAGAATCTTGATGCCTTTCTCATAGAAAAACCTCCTTATATTTTACCATGCCACCGCATAACGGCGACAAGATAATCGAGAAAATAGATTTTGATCTTATCCTTTGAGAGATCCGATCATAATACCCTTAACAAAATATTTTTGCAGGAACGGATACACCATGATGATTGGTATAGCTGTAATCATCATGGCCGTTGCCTTAACAGATTCAATGTTCGGTTTATATCCCAGTAAAGCTAACGCAGCTGCTATATTGCTGCCGCTCGACATCAATCGCCTAACCTCATCGGCATCCTGAATGATTTGGTGATAGTATACTAATGGGTTGATTAGTGACCCGCATCAAGCAATTTTAGCAA
>JAWSUP010000364.1:0-4484 GCA_033549405.1 Bacillota bacterium
CGGCTTTCCCGATGTCAGCTCGTGTCGTGCAGCGCATGGCCAAAGCTGAAGATCCGACCAACTTCATCCTCATGCCGGCCATCAGCGCCAATGTCGCAGGTCAGCTCGGTTCCATCGTGGCCGGCGGACTTGTCATCGGGCTGATCTCGCTTTTGATCCGCTGATAGACAGGAGATAAGACCATGTCGTTTATTGAACAGATGCAACAGGCAGAAAGCCTGGTCCAGGGCGGCTTTGTCGCCATCACAGGCCTGGTGATCGTATTCTTTGTCCTTTCACTTTTCTTCGTCACGATCAAGGTGATGCAGCGTATTGACCGCAACAAGGAATAGTCAGGTCCGGCGCAGGACCAGGCGTAGCCAGAAAACCAGGGCTGTTAAAACCAGCTCGATGCCTGTCAGAATGAAAAACAGGTCATACTGGTTGGCGCTGATCAGTATGTTGATGCCAAGAACGGCTGCCATGACCAGGCAGACCAGCAGAACACGACCGAACCAGGATATCAGCAACAAGTCGAACAGTGCACGGAAAAACGACGGTTTGCTGCTGCGGCTGCGACCGGACTGCTTGATCCGTGCACCTGTCTTTTTCGCTTTCACACCCTTGCCGCTCTGACTGCTTTTGCGGGAAACTGCCATGCTGTCACATCCCTTCTGTTTCAGTATAGCGGCCAGACCAGCAAGACTCAAGTGCACTTGCACTAGAAACCATCAGGAGGATGCACATGCCACTGGACGGCGTATCAGCCAGATTCTTATCAACAGAACTCAGCCGGGAACTGGCCGATGCGCGTGTCGACCGTATCTATCAGCCGGAACGGCACGACATCCTGCTGATCCTGCGCTGTGGCAATCAGAACAGGCGTCTGCTGCTGTCAGCCAATCCGGCAGCGCCGCGCATGCACCTGACAGATGAGGACCGGGAAAACCCGGGCAGTCCGCCCATGTTCTGCATGCTCCTCCGCAAACACCTCCTGGGCGCCAGGCTCGTCGATCTGACCAGCCCCGGTTTTGAACGCCTGTTTATCCTGCGCTTTCTCACGATCAGCGACCTTGGAGACCCGATTGAAAAAAAGCTCATTATCGAGATCATGGGCCGGCACAGCAACATCATCCTGCTCAATGAAGATGGTCGCATCCACGACGCCATCCTGCACGTCGACGATTCGATCAGCCGGGTTCGCGAGATCATGCCGGCCCGCCCATACCAGCTGCCGCCGCAACAAGACAAACGCGATCCGCTCAGCCTGCGTAACGACCTGCGTCAGAACCAGCAATGGCTCTCCCCTGCTCTGGCTGCCAAACCGTTGGCCAACGCACTTTTAACGTCGATCCAAGGCTTTTCGCCCCAGCTCTGCCAGGAAGTCGTCTTTCGCTCCGGTCTCGATGAACGGCTGAAGGTCGGACAGCTGGATGAAGCCGGTCATAAGCAGCTCAATCAAGCACTGCTCGGGTTGCTCGAGAGCATCGCCCTGAACCACTATGCCCCGACAACCTTCCACGATCAGCCTGACTCACTCATCCCGCTCGATTTCCATGCTCTGCCCCTGCAGATATATGCGATCCGCCGCCCGGCTGCATCACTGTCAGAGGCTATGGACCTGTTCTACACGGAGCGTAACCGGCAGAATACGCTTAAACAGAAAAAACAGGTTCTGGAAAAGGAAGTTTCTAACCAGCTCGATCATGTCATCCGCAAGCTGCGCATTCATGAAGAGGACTGCCTGGCCGGCGATACCTGTGACCAGTACAAACGGCAGGGCGAGCTGATCCTGGCAAATCTGGCGAACTGGCAGGAAGGCTCTGGCCTGATCGAGGCCATCGACTACTACGATCCTGACCAGCCGGTCGTGAAGATCCCGATCGATCCGGGCCTGACTGCAGCCCAGATGGCCCAACGCTATTTTCGCCGTTATACCCGGGCCAGGACGCGCGGTGAGACCGGTCGACGTCTGGCTGCTGAAGATCGCGCAGAAATAGAATGGCTCGAAAGCCTGCTTCATGAACTCGAACAATCAACCGACCTGGCAGATCTGCCCGATGTGCGGCGGGAAATGGAGCAGGGAGGTTTGGTGGGAACGCGACGCCAGCGGAAAATCCTGGAGAATTCTGGCGCGTCAACCGACCAGAACCCAGGAAGAGCCGGCAGCCGCAGTCGGCGCCACCGCAATAACCTGTCCGGCAAGAGCCAGTCGAGAAAGAAAAAAAGCACTAGTAAGACAAACCAGGAACAGGCCCTGCCACCAAGGCGATATACCAGTTCAGACGGCCTGACAATCCTGGTCGGCCGCAACAACCTGCAAAACGACTCGCTGACGCTGCGGACGGCGGCTAAAGACGACCTGTGGCTGCATGTGCAGAAAATGCCCGGATCGCATGTCATTGTCAGGGCTGAACGAAAACCCGTACCTGACCGGACCATTGAAGAAGCCGCCGCCATCGCCGCGTGGTATTCACGTGCGACAACAGCCAGCCGCGCAACAACAGCCGACCATACGGATACTCCCGGTCATGTAAGCATGCAAAAAGTCGCGATTGACTACTGCCCGGTGTCACATGTGCGCAAACCCGCGGGGGCCAAACCGGGCATGGTCATCTACGATCGCTACCAGACGATATTGGTTTCGCCGGAACTCGTCAATCCTGCGTGAGATGCAATGGATCACCTGTAAAAGTTGTCTATATGGGTAGAGGCCTTGTATCTGCGGAGGTGAAGATGTGGATGACAGTGCGATCATTGATCTGTTCTGGGCACGTGACGAAAGAGCGATCAGCGAAACCAAAACAAAATACGGACGACTCTGCCACAGTATTGCCTTTAATATCCTGACAAACAGACAAGATGCAGAAGAATGTGAAAGCGACACCTGGATGCAGGCCTGGAACAGCATCCCGCCCCAGCGACCATCCGTTCTTTCAGCATATCTCGGCAAAATCGCCCGCAATCTGGCCCTGAATCGCTGGAAAGCAAATCGCGCAGAAAAAAGAGGCGGCGGCGAAGTGCTGCTGTCTCTGGATGAACTGGCGGACTGTGTATCCGGGCAGGAACCCATATCTGATCAACCAGATGACGGCACGATCATCGAGTGTATCGAAAAATTTCTTGATACCGTTTCACCGGAAAAACAACGCGTTTTCCTGCTGCGTTACTGGCAGCTGGAACCGGTAGCGGCGATCGCCAGACGCTGTGGATGCAGTGAAAGCAAGATTGCATCCATGCTCTTTCACCTGCGCAGAAAGCTGAGGCTGTATCTTGAGAAAGAAGGTATTGACATATGAAATCCGAAAAAATGCTCGATCTCATCGGTCAGATCAGCCCGGAAAAAATCAGAATAATAACCGACAACGCAGTCGCAACAGATGCCGCGAAGACAACTGAAACAGCAATAGCAACCAATCATGAAACGGCAGCCAAAACAAGACGGCGACAACACATTTACAGGTGGGGTACAGTGGCGGCTTCCCTGATTCTGGTAACGATCGTGGGGGGATTCGGCTTGCTGAACGGCTGGTTTGGCGGCACCCGCAGTGGTCAGGGTGGTGTCAACGCGGCCAATGAAGACGGCAGCACCATCTTCATGTCCTATGCCGGTCCTTTGTTTCCCCTGGCGCTGGCGACGCCAATAGAAGGCATAACGGCACAGAGGCAGATCACCTGGGATTTTTCACCGTTTATCGGCGGTACCCGGACTTACGAAATCAACGGAGAGACAAAGTCCTATGCTTACTGGCAAGCCGAGTCTCTGGTTGCAGACCGCTATGTACTTACGAATCCCGGCGACCAGGACATCCGGGTCCAGGCCATCTATCCTTACGCGGGCAGTATCAAAACCGGACGACCCGCTGTCACGCTTGACGGATTGCCGGCGACCACCACGCTGCGCCCTGGCCCATATACCGGCACTTTTTCACCAGCCTGGGGAAGCAGCCGGACTGATGAGACTTTGAACCTGGACCAGATCGATTCCTGGGAAGCGTACCTGGCCCTCCTGAACTCAGGAGAGTATATGCAAGAAGCGCTACTGGGCGCCAGAAGGCCGCTTGACGTGCCAGTCGTCGTGTACATGTTCACCGATCCGGTCAGGCCTGTCACAGATGATGCCAACCCGACGCTGGCCATATCGTTCAAAATGGATTACGATGCCACAGCAGCTCTCAGCTATGGGATGAACGGATCGAGCGTCAACAGAGAAGAAAAATGGCGCCGCTTCAGCTTCTCTGTCCCCGGGAAAGACAGTCCCCGGTACACAGATCCGTTTGCGATCATTCTGATCGGCGACGATATCGAAGGCTATACATTGCAGGGATACGCGGACGGCAGCTGCGACGACGGAAAAGAACTGGACGGTGTCAGCGCCACGGTCACCCGTTACGAGACGACGCTCGGTGCCATGTTGGAACAGATTGTTACAGAAACCATCAATAGTTTTCCCGGCATGTACGGCGATGACAACGGTACTGATATCCATGATGCCGCCCTGTATA
>JAWSUP010000365.1:0-4477 GCA_033549405.1 Bacillota bacterium
ATGCGATCCAGGCACCCTTCCCAGCCCATGAAGATGCCGCTGGCGATGCGAAAGCAGGTCTGGCTGCGCAGAACAGTCAAGTTGCGCACAGCGGCCATCATCAACTCATTTGGCATGGTCTGGCAGGCAAAGGCCCGCCGTACGGTATCACAGTCTTTGTATAGCCGGGTGTAATCAGATAGCACATAGCAGCCCGCATCCCAGGCAGACGCAAAGCGGGTGGCGTATTCGTTTCTGACAATCCCCTGTCCTTCGCCAGTCGGCCACCAGCCGCGCAGGCGGTTGGGAAAAAACCAGGCCAGCACAAAGCGGAAGCTGCGCGTCTCCCCCGGCTCCAGCTCCTGCAGCACGGCCATCGAACCGATGGTCAGTTCCGGCGCCTTGATCGCACTGCCGATCCCGCCGGATACCGCCGGTCCGAGCTGTCCATCCGCCATGAAATCATCCCAGAACTCCTGGACGCCGTCCCACCATTCTCCTTTGACCCATTCCGGTTTAAAGGTGGCCGCTTGATCAGTCAGGAAGGCCAGATTGCCGAACAACCGATCCTGTTCAAGCTGGCCAGGCTTGTCAAAATAGAGTCCGGACAAACCGTTTGCGCGCCGGATGCCCGCGCGGTTACCGGCAAATTGTCCGGCGTTCGGCTCAAGACCGTCAAATCCGACGAAATTGAGCAGGGTCGCAGCCAGGCTGACCTGGAGCGGCTCCTGGGTCGTATTGGTCACGGCGTAATTGAAAATGGCGCAGGGGATAGCTGAATCAGAACTGTTCAACGGTATAAACGGATTGAAGGCCTCCAGAACCACCCGGACTGGTGCTGATTCATCAAACAGTTCCACTTCGGCAAACGGCCAGGCAACTGTCATTTTTGCATCGGCAAAGCGCGGAATCCCGCCCATATCACCCGGGAATTCGTTACGACCCATGCGCCAGCCGTTCGGACCGCCATAAGGCGGGCGGATCCGCGCTTCCAGGATCCGGACCGACGGATTGCGCGAGGCAGATGCCGTACGCAGACAGAAAAACGTACAGGGCAAAGAAACGCCTTTACCCGGCCGATTCAGCAATTCCCAGTCCCTGAGTTCACCGCGTGCCCCGAGCGAGATACTGCCGGTCCCGATCCCCCCCAACAGGAAAGCGGTTTCGCCCTGTTGCGGCGTGTAGCTCAGCATCCGGACAGTCCCAGGATTCTGGTTGCATTCTTCCAGTAAATCTGCTCAAGGACAGCATCCGGCAAGCCCTGTCCGGTCATCGTCCAGGAACTGCCGCCGATGGCATCGTCACAGGTCTCCAGGTAAGTATAGTAAGGTTCGTAACACCAGGCGGCTGTCCGCGTATAAACATCGGTGCCAAAAAGGATCCGGTCGGCATGTTCAAGGAAAAAGCGGTGTGCCGTATGGTACTGGCGGCCCAGCTCGTTGATGCGCGCGGCCAGGTCGACATACAGATTGGCGTGGCGATGCAAGAGGCCAGAGACAAAACCGAGGTTCTCTGCGTTGGATCCGACGTGGGGAATGATGAAAGTCGTCTCCGGATTGTTGCCCAGAAGGTTTTCCTGGGCCAGCATCAACTCGGCAAACGAGTAGGTGCCGCTGCCGGCATAAGCCCAGTCCGGATGCGCCAGCAGTTCCAGGTAGCGTTCATTGTGAGCATCGACGGGGTCGAAAAAACATTCAGGATCAGCGATGTGCACCAGGACCGGCCAGTCCAGCCGGGCAGCAGTCTGCCAGATGACATCAAGCCGCGGATCATCGATGCGAACGCCGCGCCCCGGCCGGTAGACGTAGGGGCGCTCTTCGACCATCAGGCTGACATGCTTGAACAGCTTGATGCCGCGAAAGCCCAGACTATAAGCCCTGGTGAGGTGCCTCCGGACGCGGTCGGCAAAATCTGGCTCCCCGATCCGGGTCGTGTCGACTGAAACAAAATTGATGAAGAAATCAGGATAGTCCCGTGTAGCCTCAATGACCGTCTGCAGATCGAGTCCCATAAAGCCATCCCAGAAACCATCCAGGTTGACGATGTTCCGGATCCCCTGCTGTCGGAGCACAGCCACCAGCGATTCGACATCGGCCGGGATCCATTCTTCTGACCGCTCTGCGTAGAGCGGCAAATACAAGTCGGCGAAATGGCCATGCACATCGATCACAGGGAAGCGCGGTTTCCTGATCGGGTGGCGCTCCACCGTCAGCTTGCTGATCGGCCTATATTCGTGCAGGTAGAGCGGCCTGTCGTTCATGTCTCGGGCTCCTTTGCCATATCGTCGGCATCTCCCGTACCGCCGAGCTGCTGCTCTTGCAGGGTGAGAAATCCGACCACCTGGTTGAGCACCGCGGCCAGTTCGGTCAGTTGGGACAAATCAAGTGCATCCAGGTCCGGCAGGTATTTACGCAGAACCCTGACCTGGGGAAAATCATTTTTCACGGATGTCAACTCCTCTTTCACAAATTCCGGCAAAGCCATGGCGCGTGTCTGCCAGTCAGGCGGCGGCGGCAGGTCTGTCTCCGGCTTATCCAGGTAAAAATAACAGCAGCTGTTCCAGTTATCGGACCGTTCAAACAAGTCGAAATCAGGCAGGGCGGAATCGCCGGGGTCGATCGCCTGCGGCGGGTCCTGCGCCTTCAGGCCGGCCTGCCAGATCTGGCTGCCGTGCTCCTTGAAGAAGCGGAGCAGCTCAGGGTTCCAACTGCCGATCTGCTGGATGGTCACACGGATCGCTGACAGAAAATAGACCGGATCCGGAACATGATAGCGGTAAAACCCCAGGAGCATGCCGTCGGTGTCCGCGATCGGGCAGCCGCAATGCGGGTGATCGAAGACGCCCTGACACCAGCCGGTCCCGAAATAGTCTTCTGTTCCGGTACCGCAAAGGGTCGGATACCGGCCGTCGCCGTCGAGGTAGAATTTGACTTCCCCCTCCCCGCCCCATGAATCAGCGTATAATGTGCGATTCATGCGCACACCGAACGAAGCGCCTAAAAAACGCCCGCGCCCTTTGACTTCAGGCAGGATGGTATAGTCTTCGCGCAGCCGCGTCGGCGTCTCCTGGTTGTACCAGGCGTGGAAATAGCCAGCGTCCGCCGGGACATCATCATCGAGCGTGTAGTTGATATCATAATAGAACATGGCGGCCGTGCTGATGCCGTCGTTGTGCAGAACCAGGCGCATCTGTCTGCGAAAAGGCATCGGGACCGTGCAGATCATGCTTCTGCCCTCCGGACTGGAAAACAGAGAGCCGGCAAAGGGGACCATACGACCCAGGCTCATGCCGAAAAAGTCACCGAGCGGGACATTGACAGCCGGCTTTACCGCATCGTCCCAGAAAAACTGCAGGCGCAACTGGCGCAGCATCAACGGAGACAGGTCATGGAAGGTCAGCCAGATGCGGCGGATAATGCCGCTGTGCCCCTGGACACTGGCCAAAGTCAGCGGCCTGCCAGGCCGGATGAAAAAGTAAGGCATCCCTTTGCGGCCACAAGCCAGCCGCCCGCCGCCGCCGGGAGTTCCGCGCGGGTTCTCCGGGCTGGCCCAGCGCGTCTTGATCTTGTCTGTCAGCGTGAAAAGCTCCATAGCAATCACCCCGCCTGTACTGTGCCCAGATACCGTGTCAGGAAAGCGACGATCCGCTGATTCATCCAGATCGTGTCAGCATGTCCCTGTCCCGGATATATCTGCACGTCAAGTGCCGACCCATCCCGGTAGAGCGGCCTGATCTGATCGACATAGCGGGTGATGCTGTCCGCCGGGATCAGGGGGTCGTCAGCACCAGCCTGGATCAGCAGCGGTACGGGTGTGATCGGCTTTTCAGCCGGATTATCCAGGCGGGCTGAATCCACCTGACGATCAAAATCTGCTTCTGTGCCCAGGCCGGCCTGGCTGAACAGCGACCTGGTCTCGGGTGCCATGGCGATCGCCTCCCAATCGGGTGATGCGATCACCGGACAGACAACCTTGAACCGGACATCCGGCAGTGTCAGATAGTAGAATCCGATCATGCCGCCCATGGAATAACCGACAAACCCGGCATTGTCCGGATCAACGCGTTCATCCCTGGCATAAGTCGAAAGTAAAGCGTTGATGCTCTGGGCGCTGCAGCGTGCAGACGCAAACAAGTCGGGTGCAGCCGTGGCATCGCGGTCACCGTGGCTGCAGGCGTCGGGCACAACGATAAAGAAGCCGCTGGCGGCCAGCAGGTATGCCTGGGGCAGGATGAATTCTTTGCGACCGAGGTAGCCGTGCTGGGCCAGCACGAGCGGGCGTCTTCCTGGCAGGTCCTGGCGCCAGAGCTCCAGCAGCGGCACATCGTCGCGCGCGGTCGTACGGATCATGATGTCCATTGGATCACCCCTTCACGGAACCGAGCGTGATGCCGGTTGTAAAATAGCGTTGCAAAAACGGGTAGACGACCAGGATCGGCAGCATGGCGACAAAGATCTGGGCGGCCTTGGTCGTGCGGTTGTTGATCACCTTGAGGATC
>JAWSUP010000366.1:0-4441 GCA_033549405.1 Bacillota bacterium
AGCGATCGCGGCCGGCATGAAGCACGATCTTTATCCAGACCGGCAGATTTCATCATGTCAGCAGAAACAATTGAATTGACCGCCGGACAGACGACATTTACAGCCTGCTGTACACAACTCGGAAGCCCGGTTGTCAGGACGCCTGTTAATCTGCCTTTCCCAGGAAGCCACCATATTCGTAATACCCTCTTCGGTCTGGCAGCAGCCTGGGCGATGCAGCTTGACCTGACCCGGGCTGCCGCTGGCGCAGCAGCTTGTCGCACCGTCGGAAATCGTCAACGTCTGTTTACGTTGCAGGGCATCACCATCATGGATGATTCCTACAACGCGTCTCCCGAGTCGATGGAAGCGGCCCTTGAGGCGTTGTCACTCCTTGCTGGAACAAATGGCCGGAAATATGCAGCCCTCGGCTGCATGCTCGAGTTAGGACCATTTGCTCCTGAGGCACATCGCCGTGTCGGCGAACAGGTTGCCGAATTGGGCTATAGTCTGCTTCTGGTCTATGGATCCGAAGCAGATGATCTCCTGATTGGCGCCAGAACCGTCGATCCTGAGCTGCCATCCTGCAGCTGCGCAGATCATCGTGAAATGGCCGTCCGATTGGCTGCAAGCCTTCAGCCTGGCGATTATCTTCTGATCAAGGGTTCGCGCACGTACGCCATGGAGCAGGTCACGGCCATGCTTGAAGAGTTGCTGAGCCAGGTAAAGGGGGACAATAACCATGTTGACATCAGCTGAATGGCAGCTATACTTTCTGCCGGCTGCAGGCGTTTTTGTGCTTTCATTGCTCAGCGGTCTGCTGGGGATTCCGATTCTGCGCCGGCTGCGGGTCGGCCAGACTGTCCGTGACGATGGGCCTCAAAGCCACTTGAGCAAAACCGGCACCCCGACATTTGGCGGCCTTTTTTTCCTTCTTCCGCTTGCTCTGCTAGCCATAACAGCATTCCTGACTGACCGCATTCCTGATCAGGTCGGCATCTTGATCCTGCTGATGCTGCTGTTTGCCCTGGTCGGATTCATCGATGACTGGATCAAAGTACGCGTATCGAAAAAAGGTCTGACTGTTCGGCAGAAAACAATTATGCTCATGCTGATCAGCATCGCATTCTGCGTTTATTACTTGTATCTTGCCCCTGAACCGGCTGTCTTTCTTCTGCCGATCAGTGGCCGGTCACTGCCTTTAACCGGCTGGGTCAGGCTGCCATATGCGATTTTTGTCGTGATGGTACTTTTCTTTACCAGTAATTCCGTCAACCTGACCGATGGTGTCGATGGATTGGCGTCATCTGTTACAGTGATCTGTACGCTCGGGTTTGCACTGGCCGGCCTTATGTTCATGACGTCCGGCCGATCCACTGATGCAGCGATAATCGTGTCGCTTGCCATTGCCGCCGGCTGTCTCGCTTTTCTGATGTTCAACCGCCATCCGGCTAAAGTGTTTATGGGAGATACCGGCTCACAGGCACTGGGCGCTGGTATAGCCGGCGTCGCCCTGTTGTACGGAGCTCCCTGGCTGATTCTGTTTTTAGGTGTCATCTACATGGCAGAATCACTGTCTGTCATCATTCAGGTCATCTATTTCCGCCGGACCGGCGGACGGCGCATCTTCCGCATGTCCCCGATACACCATCATTTCGAGTTGGGTGGCTGGTCGGAAAACAAGATAGTCTATGTTTTTACCGGCGTAACCCTGATCGGCTGCCTGATCGGGCTGCTGTTGCTCTGAGAGATGCCGAATAAATCTGTAACTTGGGATAGAAAGGAGTGGCCGTATGAAAAAGGAACGATTCCTCACCGGCTATGAAGCCAGAAACAGGGATGTCAAACGCATCAAGCCCGAGGGTCTCGCTTTGCCGCCGGCACGCCAGGTGCATGCCGGTCTTTTGGTCATCACGCTGATTCTCGTGTGTTTCGGCCTGGTGATGCTTTTTTCCGCCAGCATGACAGACGGCTACTCAAGAGAAGGGAATGCGCTGTTCTATGTGCTCAAGCAAGCGGGCATCACGACGATGGGGCTGATCATGGCGCTTTTCGTCGCCTTGATCATTCCGGTCGGACTGTTTGATCATTTCTGGATGTCGCTCCTTCTGTATGGTGCGACTACTGGATTATTGGTCTATGTGAAGTTTTTTGGCCTTGTCGTGAATGGCGCACGACGCTGGGTGGACCTTGGCATTCGCTTTCAGCCTTCTGAACTGGCCAAAATTGCCATGGTGTTCTGTTTTGCCGGCTATGTATCCATGTTGCGCCGCCGGCGCAAAGCCGGCAAGCTTCAATTTCGTTCACCTGTTCGCAAGTTTTTTGCCGATGGTTGGCTGGATATCCTGCTGCCTGGGTTCGCCCTGCTGATCTGGATCGGCTTGATTGCCTGGCAGCCGCACATTTCTTGTGCCGTTATCATGGGTTTTGTTGCTGTAGTCCTTTTCTTGACGGCAGGCATCCGTTTGCGCTCCTGGCTTAGCGCCCTGACCCAATTGCTGGTTCTGGGTGTTGTTGTTGCTGTTGCCGCCACAATGCTGATGTCGTTTTTACCCCAAGGTGAATTTCAAGAATTGATTGAGGAAACGATCGGCGGAAATTTTGCCCATGTCAGTGAGCGGCTTGATAATTTTATCAATCCTGAAAATGCCACATCAGATGACCTGTACCAAGTCAACCAGTCATTGATCGCCATCGGTTCTGGTGGTGTAAACGGCATCGGACTTGGAGAGGGCAGACAGAAATACAACTATCTGCCAGAAGCACACAATGACTACGTCTTCGCCATAATCGGAGAGGAGCTGGGTTTTGGCGGTACAGTAGCCGTTATCTTATTGTTTTTGCTGTTCATGCTGATCGGCATCGGTATCACGAGCCATGCAGCTAATGCTTTTTCTGCGCTGCTGGCTGGTGGATACACCATGCTCATCAGTGTTCAAGCATTTCTCAATATCGGTGTCGCGACACATACACTGCCGCCAACAGGTATATCGCTTCCTTTTTTCAGCTATGGCGGTACCTCAAACATGTTTTTCCTCCTGGCAATTGGCTTTATCCTGGCTGTTTCGCGAAACAGCCAAAGGAACCTCGTTTTGCCGCTCAACAATAATCGACCGCTTATGCAGGATACTGCTCCGAATTACAGGGCAGGCAGTCTGACGGGCACGGAGCGAGTACCATGAACGGGCGACGTTACATCCTGGCAGGCGGTGGTACAAGCGGCCATGTCAACCCGGCTTTGGCCATTGCCAGGGAGATTCAAAGGGAAGAGCCGGAAGCCGATATCCGCTTTTTTGGCACTGCGCGCGGCATCGAGCATGAGCTCGTAACGCGGGCCGGGTATGCGTTCACTGCGATACAGGCCCGTCCATTGCCGTCCAGGCTATCGCTGGACCTGATCAAGGCTTTGGCTGCTTTCTGGAACGGCCGGCAACAATGCCGTCATTTGTTGCAGGACCTGCAGCCGCACGCAGTCATCGGCACTGGCGGTTATGTCTGCAGTCCGGTGGTTGCAGCCGCAGCCTCACTCAAGATACCCGTCCTTCTGCATGAGCAGAATGCGTTTCCAGGTCGTTCGAACAGGCTGATGGCCAAACGTAGTCAGGCGGTCTGTGTCGCTTTTCCCGGTACTGAAAAGCACTTTCACCGTCAGGTTTCCGTAACGGTGACAGGGAATCCGGTTCTTCCTGCCTTTTTCGGACAGGATCGCGGGGAAATCAGGCGAAAACTTCATCCGGATGATGAACGCCCCCTGATTCTGGTCATGGGCGGCAGCCTGGGCGCCCGAACCATTAACCAGACCATACTCGGTCTTGATCCCTGGATCAGGCAGCGACAGCAGGAGAATCTGCCGGCGCCGCGGATAATACTGGCAGCCGGCAGCCGTCAGTATGAAGCTGTGGCTGCTTCCGGTGCGCCACACAGCGACTGGCTGGAGGTCAAAGAATACCTGTACGATATCCACGAGTATTATGCCGCCGCAGATCTGCTGATCTGCCGGTCAGGTGCTCTGACTTGCTCAGAAATCGCCGCATCAGGACGGCCTTCAATCCTGATCCCTTACCCATTTGCAGCTGGAGATCACCAGACCTATAATGCAAAAATCCTTGTCGATGCCGGCGCCGCCCTGTTTTGTCCGGATAACCAGTTGTCGGCTGTCTGGCTGGCAGATCGGCTGACTGAGTTGCTTTCTGATCCGGACCAGCTCGAATCCATGGGGAAGCAAGCCTTAATCCTGGCCCGACCGGATGCGGCAGCGACTATATACAGCCGATTGACGGAAATCATCCGGTCATGAATGGCACGAAACAGCAACTCGAAAAACAGAGGCCCCGTTTGAGCCGCCTGTCTGAACGGATCTGGCCGATCCTTGTCCTCTGCCTGATTGGCCTGGCTGTCTGGCTTTTGCCGGCATTTCACCTTCAAGTGCTCAATCTGCCCGAAGAGCTGCGCAGCATCACAG
>JAWSUP010000367.1:0-4405 GCA_033549405.1 Bacillota bacterium
GTCATTGATGTCGCCCTGGCGATGCACGCCGTTGTTCTGCCGCTCGCCGATGATCTGCTTGGTGGACAGGTAGCCGTCCGGCTGGATGGCCTGGCCGATCAGGTCGATATGCGCGTCGATGCGCGCCATCAGATCATTGTCCTGGTGCTGGTGGGCGACAACCATCGCACCTTCCAGGATCTTGTAAAAGTCACCGTCATCAAAGGGCGGCCCTTTGTAGGATCCTTCCATGAGGCCTGCAGCAATTTTAAAATTGGCGACAGCATGAAAGCCTTCATCGCTTTCAAACAGGCCCAGCACGTGCGGGACTGTCTCATCGGCGCACACATCGGCAGCCGTTTTCCAGAAACCTTCAGTCCACCTCATGGACCCGGACGGCAATGACCAGGCTTTGGCGTAAGGACTTTTGTGCGTATCGATCAACATGTTAACCTCCCTGAAATCACTCTGTTTTATTGAAACAACTGTATATGCCTTGTATGCTTTGCTGCCTCATGCTGCCTGTTTCTCCATTTACACGCCTGC
Source organism: Bacillota bacterium (assembly GCA_033549405.1). Taxonomy (GTDB): domain Bacteria; phylum Bacillota; class Clostridia; order Saccharofermentanales; family UBA5734; genus JAAYBY01. The sequence continues at coordinate 526 of JAWSUP010000367.1, forward strand.
AACCGGCCGTGACGTTGCAACGGCAATCCCCCGGCCATAATCACCGACCGCACAGTAAAAATGGTAGACGATCCCGTCGTGCAGCAGCACAAACGGCTTGTGCGCAAAGGTGCGGTCATAGGGCTCGCCCGGCCGGATCAGCGGATCGCCTTCCCAGCGGGTCCAGTGCAGGAGGTCGCGCGAACAGGCGAAGGTGTCGTACGCGGTCCTGTCCTTCGCCACGAAATAGTGCATGACCCAGAGGTCTTCGAAGCGGATCAGCTGCGGGTCGCCGGAGATGTTCCAGCGGTCCTCGATCCCCTCTGCCACCAGAGGACCAGATCCGAACCGCTGCCAGTGCAGCATGTCATCCGAGACAGCCAGGCCAATGCGCTCAATGGAAAAGGCCTGCTGCTTGGCATTGTAGAACATGAGAAACGGATGGCTCAGCCTGCTTTCCTGATCGCGGATGATCGTGCTCTTGTACAGTGTCTTCTGTTCAAAGGATCGTGCATCCGGGTCGTCACGCGTCAGCACGGGCCGGTCCAGCGGCCGGCGCCACTCTGCGGCCGGTGTCAGCGACGCGGAGCAGGCCATGCCGATGCTGAGCGGATCTGGCTCATACCCCGGCAGGGCGCCCCCGATATACGACATCCAGTAAAGGCCGTCATGGCGTTCCGGCCGGTGGTCGGACGCCCAGTCAGGATTCAGCAGCGCCAGGCCGCCGTCCGCCTGAAGGTCATCCCAACTGCCGCTGCCCTGTGACAGGATACGGCCCTGGATCTGCCAGTCCAGCAGGTTGTCGCTGACGGCCAGCCAGGTCTCATAACCGGCCTTGTCGCCGGCAGAAGGGTCATGCCGGGCGAAGACCATACACCAGCAGCCGGCATCATCATCGAAAAAAACAGTCGGGCAGTCGATGTTGCAGCCGTCTTCCCGCAGGATCATGCCCTGCTTGAACGGCGTTTTCATGGTGTCATGGACACGCTGCATCTCAAAGTCGGTGATCATGGTGCGGCAGGCGCCTCCTGTCCGGGTCAGCCGGCGCGCCCATTTTCATGGACGGCACGGAACATGGCTTCGATGTTGGCCGGATCGACATCCGGCAGGATGGCTTCATGGCTGGGTGAGACGATCAGGCCGGTCGGGAAGATCCGCCTCAGGCTGCGTGTCGCCGCGTAAACCTCATCCGGCGTGCCGCGCACCAGGAGCTCCTGCGCGTCAACACCGCCGCAGAAGCTGACCCGGCCGCCAAAGCGTTCTTGCAGATGCTCTGGCTGCATCCCGGTCGCCAGGGCCTGGATCGGATGGATTACGTCCACGCCGCAGCTGATCAGATCGTCAATGATCGGTTCGATACTGCCGCAGGAGTGGTAGATCACCTTGAGCCCATGCTCTTTGGCCTGGCGGATCAGGCGGCTTGATCCCGGCAGGACGAATTCGCGCACCTGTTCCGGTGAGATCATCAATCCCTTCTGGCTGCCCACATCGTTGCCGATCAGGACGGCATCCAGATGCCCGCGTGTCGCTTCATAGAAGATCTCATTGGCTTCAAGATAGAAATCCACAATCCGCGAATCGACCGCCCGGTACATCTCAGGGCAGGTCAGCATGGTCATGAGGGCGTTTTCCATGCCGAACGCGGCGCAGGTGTCCTGGAAATGGGCCGACCAGATCACGCCAAGCGCGGCGGCATCTCCCGGAATTTCCCGGACCAGGCGGCGGCTCTCCTCCCGGGAGATGTGTTTGGCCGGATCCGGCCAGTCAAAAGAGGACACCAGCTCCGGATCTTCCATGTCTTCAAAGAAGCCCGGCACCGTCAACGTCCGGTCGAAATCGCTGCCGGTCGGATGTTTGGCGAAACTCAGCGCCGTGTAGATGGCGTGACTGGATGCGGACTCATACGGCATCTCGACCGGATAGACATCATCTTCCATCTTGTCTTTGAGCGCGTGCAGCGAATCAACCCGGAAATGGCGCAGCAGTCCCGGTACAGCCTGCCCGGTCGGCAGTCCCAGCCAGCTGGCGTTGCGGTCGACGTCTTCACGGGCGACCGTCCGGAAAAATCTCTCTTTTCGATCCATATTTATCGGCTCCTTTTCTGATGTGGCAGCTCCCTGACAGATCTCAAAGTGCAGACCTGTCACTGGCCGTTGACAATTTATTCTATGGTTTGCAGGACCAGGACATCACCGGCCGGCAGCGTGACCGTACCCTGCAGCCGCGCACCGGTTATAAGCTCCATCCTGGGTTCAGGCCCCAGATCGATGGTTGTCTCATCCGCCAGATGGCTGATGACAAACAGGACATCCCGGCCTTCTTTGATGCGCCGGGTGACTTCGATACCTTGCGGCACATCGAGCGGCGCCTTCAGGTCGAGCCGTGCGATGATCTTGCCGGCCAGATCAGCAAGCAGGCGATCCTCCGCAGCTGTCGCCACATACCAGGCCTTACCCTTACCGAAGTCGTGTTCAGTCAGACAAGGCATGCCTGCATAGAAATCCTCCCCATAGACCGCCAGGGCTTTGGCGCCGCGCAGGTGCACGAGATCGCACAGCAGCGAGCACCGGTAAGATCCCTGCAGGTTATCATCCGGTGCAACGATCCGCAGGCTGTTGGTCGCGCCCGGCAGCAGCGCATCGGTCTCTTCGACCCAGATGCCCAGTACGTCGCGCAGGCCGCCCGGATAGCCGCCCAGAATGACCCGGTCATTCTCATCGACCAGTCCGCTGAAAAATGACGTCAGCAGGTGGCCGCCGTCCCGGACAAACCGGGTGATCCTGTCAGCGACAACGGGTTTTAGCATGTACATCAGCGGCGTGATCAGCAGGTCGTATCCATTGAAGTCTGCCGTGTAAGGCAGCACATCAACCGGGATGTTGCGCGCATGGAAGGCCTTGTAATACTGGACAACCGTCGGCAAATACTGCAGGTCGCGGCTGGGTCCGCTGGACAGCTCCAGGGCCCGCCAGTTGTCCCAGTCAAAGAGGATGCCGACCCTGGCAGGGCTGCGCGCGCCGGTCACCGCGTCACCGAGGCGGCGGCATTCGGCGCCGATCCGGGCACATTCGCGGAATACGCGTGTCTCTTCATGACCGGCATGCGCGATCAGGGCGGCGTGGAATTTCTCGACGCCGGCGACCGACTGGCGCAGCTGGAAATACAGGACAGAGTCGGAGCCGTGCGCGATGGCCTGGAAACTGAGCCGCCGCACCTCGCCGGGGCGTTTGAGCACATTGTAAGGCTGCCAGTTCTGCTGGCCGGGCGACTGTTCGACCATGAGATAAGACTGGCCGCCCTTGAGCCCGCGCATCAGGTCGTGTTTGAATGCGACGAGGGAGCGGTCGTCTTTGGGAGACGGGTAATTGTCCCAGCCCACGATGTCCATTGATGCCGTCATCTTGAACTGGTCTATTTTCTTGATGAAACCCGACATGTTGGTCATGACAGGAATATGTGGCGTCGCCGCCCGCAGCACATCTGCTTCCTTGTTGAAACAGGCGATATTCGCATCGGTCATGAAGCGCAGGTAATCCAGCATGATCGGCTGGTACCATTTGTTGTCATCATTGCGTTCCGATGGCACAACGATCTCATCCCAATTGTACACAGTGTGGCCCCAGAAAGCCGTGTTCCAGCGGCCGTTGAGTTCATCGACCGTCCTGTAACGGTCACGCAGCCAGGTGCGGAAGGCAGCTTCACAGTTTTCACAATAGCAATAGGTGCCGTATTCGTTGGCGACATGCCACATGACCAGGGCAGGATGGTGGCTGTAGCGATCGGCCATGCGCCGGGCGATCTCCCGGGAGAAGCGGCGAAAAGAAGGGCTGTTCGGGCAGATGTTGACCCGCTTGCCGTGAGTGCGCTTGCGCCCCTGCTCATCGACCGGCAGGATATCTGG
>JAWSUP010000368.1:0-4405 GCA_033549405.1 Bacillota bacterium
ACCAGGAGGCCGTGGCAACAGCCATCAGCTCGGCCGATATTATGGCCACCGCTGTCGGAGTCCCCATCTTGCCGCGCATCGCACCAAACATTGCCCGCGGGCTGCAAAAACGATGGCAGTCCGGCAACTTCACACCGCTGAACTTAATCATCTGCGAAAACCTGATCGACGCGGACAAATATCTGAAAAAACTGGTATTGGCAGAACTGGACGAAGAGCAAAATAAAACATTTGACGACTGTGTCGGCTTTGTCGAAGCATCTGTCGGACGTATGGTCCCGGTGATGACCGAGGCGATGCAGGATGGCAATCCGCTGCGCGTCCTCGTCGAACCCTATTGCCGGCTGCCTGTCGACAAAGATGGTTTCAAGGGTGAAATACCGGACATCAAGAACATGATCCCTGCCAGTCCGTTTGCCTTCTACATCCAGAGGAAACTCTACATCCACAACCTGGGGCATGCCTTGCTGGCATACATCGGACAGGCGAAGGGTTACCACTACATCTGGGAGGCAGTCCGTGATCCGGCAGTCCGGCGCGTCGTTCGGGCGGGCATGACGGCGTCCGCCCAGGCGCTTGCTCAGGAACATGACCAGGAGCTGGCTCCGATTCTTGAACATGTCGAAGACTTGCTGTTCCGTTTTAATAACCGCCAGCTCGGTGACACTGTTGAACGCGTCGGCCGCGATATCCCGCGCAAGCTGTCCCCTGAGGATCGGCTGGTCGGAGCCATGAACCTGTGCATACGCCATGGTATCGATCCGTCGGCCATTGTTCTGGGAATTGAAGCGGCCCTTGCTTGTGCACGCATAACGGAAAAGTCTCTGCAAACAGTTGCTTTCGATGATGAAACCTGGCAGGCGCTGCGGGCGCTCAGCGGGCAGATCTGGGATCACTGAGGCATTCATTTCAGTTGCACTCTCAGCCAAAAAAAGATAGTATAGGGACGGATACGGACTGCACAAGCATGATTATGCTGCAAAGGTCAGGCCGGGTGAGAAAATGCTGCAGATGATCGGGGAGGACATGATCATGACAATAGCCAGATCAATCGGAACAGCTGCGTATGGTGTACGGGCGCCGATCATCCGCGAGGGCGACGATCTGGCGCCGATCGTTGTCGAAACACTGCTTCAGGCGCAAGCTAATGGCGCTTTTCAGATCAAGGATCACGATGTCGTCGGCATAACAGAGTCCCTGTTGGCACGTGCCCAGGGCAACTATGTTTCCATCGATGCCGTTGCTACTGATGTCACCCGCAAGATTCCCGGTGATTTTGTCGTATTGTTTCCGATTCTCAGCCGCAATCGCTTCTCGCTGATCCTCAAGGGGCTCGCGCGCAGTCAGAGAAAAATCACTGTCATGTTGAACTACCCCTGCGATGAAGTCGGCAATCACCTGATGGATGTCGACCGCATGGAAGAGGCCGGCATCAATCCTTATACCGACGTGCTGACTGAAGCAGACTATCGCGCGCATTTCGGCCACAGTTTCAAACATCCATTTACAGGCCTTGACTATATAGACCTCTATAAAAGCCTTGCCATCAATGGCAACATCGAAATCGTCCTGGCCAACGATTGCAGAACGGCGCTGCGCTTTGCCCCCCATGTGCTGGTCGCCAATATCCACGACCGTGCACGGCTGAAAAGACAACTCCTGAAGGCCGGTGCAACAACAGCTGTCGGTCTGGATGATCTGCTCAACGAATCAATTGATGGCAGCGGCTTCAATCCTGATTTCGGGCTCCTGGGATCCAATCAGGCCGGAGAAACAAGGCTCAAGCTCTTCCCCCGGGATTGCCGCAGCTTTGTCGGGCGTGTACAGCATCTGATGGCAGAGAAGACTGGCAAGCAGATTGAGGTTATGGTCTATGGCGACGGCGCTTTCAAAGATCCGCAAGGGAAAATCTGGGAGCTGGCTGATCCGGTCGTCTCTCCTGGCTTTACAGACGGTCTGATCGGCATGCCCAACGAAATCAAGATGAAGTATGTGGTCGACAATGAACTCTCCGGCCTCGATCGGGTTGAGACGGCTGATGCTTTGAGACAAAAGATTCGCGCCAAAGAAGCGAATCTGGTTGGCCAGGCTGCTTCACTGGGAACCACGCCGCGCCAGCTGACCGACCTTCTGGGCTCATTGTGCGACCTGATCAGTGGCAGCGGCGACAAGGGGACGCCAGTCATCCTCGTTCAAGGATACTTTGACAATTACGCGACAGACTGAGGGACATCATGAGCAACCCGGACTGAGGACAGCCACTTATAAGATGCAAGACAGCGCTTCAGTCATTATTCTATCTTCAGATACTGGCGCATGGTGTCGGCACATTCGCTGAGGTCATGCGTGGCTTTGCCGTCTTTTACAGACGTGCGCAACAAATTGAGGCAGCCCTCGAGTAAGAAAGCGGGTGCCTGGAAGGTCTCGAACAGCTGCTTAACGTAGGTTGCGTCTTTCAGGGCGAGTTCGAGTGCAAATCCTGGTTTATAGCTTTTGTCAATAATTTTTGGTGCATAATAGCGATAGATGCCGCAATCGACGCCTGTGTGGCCGATCGTCTCGAAAAACTGCTCAAGATCGACGCCAAGTTTTTCCAGCAGGGGGAATATTTCAGCATACAGCACGGCATAGTTGATCGCCAGATAATTACAGGCCAGCTTGGCCAGGTTGCCAGATCCGGCAGGTCCCATATACAGAACCTCTTTGCTGAAACAGGCAAACAAGGTCTGCAAGCGATCATAAACGTCACGGTCGCCACCGAACGTGATGATCAGGCTGCCTTGAGCGGCATTGACAGGTGATCCGTTGAGCGATGCATCAGCAAAGCTGGCGCCTGCTGCGGCATACTGCTCATACAGCTTCTTGCTGGACAAAGGGAAGCTGGTGCTGAGGTCAATGATCGTTTTCCCGGCAACTTGCCCGTTCAAGAATGTTTGGGCGACAGCCTCGACTTGGATTGACCCTGGCAGACATAAAAAAATGACCGCACTTTTCTCCAGGACAGACCCGATGTCTGCAGCCTGTTGAAATGTACCCTTTAAAGCATGCATGGCTTCTGCTTTCTCATCGAAGACCAGGACTTCATGTCCCGCATTAATAATGTTCTGGCAGATCCCGCTGCCCATACGACCCAAACCGATAAACCCGATTGTCTCCATCCATGATCACCGCCTTTTCGCTGTGCTGATTCGGCCGGTCTATGCGTGAACCGCAGACTGGCACGTAGTATAATTATAGCATGTTCACTTTTTAACGGTCTGACGATTGCACATTTTTACAGACTTAATGCACCGAAACAAGAGATATTTTCTGTTAACCCTCTGAAAAATAGCGTGCCTTACGTATATACAAGTATAGAGAAACCTGCCAAACGCCTTGGCATAGAGTCAGAAGAAAGGACCAGCAGATGTCGGTAATAGATCAGGCCAGTGTCAGAGTCATTAAAGCCCAGTCTGGAGATCGTAGTGTCCGGGAGCAGCTGATTTCGGATCACATGTCGTTCATCAGACGGACTGTCCGACATCTGACGCACGCTGTCTTTGTCGACCAGATGGATGAGTTCAGCATTGCCCTGTCTGCATTCAATGAGGCGATCGATCGTTATCAGGATGAAAGCCAGGTCCCGTTCGAGCAATATGCACGCATCCTGATCAAGCATCGGCTGACTGACTGGTATCGCAGCCAGAGAAACAAAATCCAGACCTATTCGCTGTCAGACCAATCATTCGATGGCACACAACCCCTTGAAGAACAGCTGACAGATCCCAAGAGCGAGCAGGTACAGGCGAATCTGGAGTATGAAGAATCCATACTACGCTTGCAGGCCCAGATTGAAAACCTGGGACTCGGACTGGACGATCTGGTCAACCGTTTTCCCAAACACCGTGATACACGCCTGCTATGCATCCGATTGGCCCGCTGTCTTATCAGCAACGATACTTTATTCGAACGACTCATACAATCCGGGAGATTGCCCGGTAAAGACCTGTCGCTACAATGTGACATACCGCTGAAAACCGTTGAACGCAACCGGCCCGCCGTCATTCTGCTGGCATTGCTTTTAAAAAGTGATCTGCAGCAGGTTCAGGCATATATCGATCTATACGAAGGAGGAACGCACCATGAAGAAGGGTGTAGTTATGTCAATTGAAAAAAAGTGGGCATACGTGTTCACGCAGAGTTGCGGCCTGGAGAAGGTCGCACTGAAACCAGACATGGTTATCGGCCAGGAAGTCTGCTTGCCGTCAACGCAAACCAGACAAACCATGTCATTGCAGCGGTTTAAACCAGTCTGGGCCGCAGCCGGATTTTTGCTGGTCCTGGTGATGGTCTTGAGTTTGCTGGTTGGAACCGGTGCGTTCCTGTCTCCCGTCTATGCGACGATTTCCGTTGATGTTAATCCGAG
>JAWSUP010000369.1:0-4397 GCA_033549405.1 Bacillota bacterium
ATGGCGGAGTCTCAATCACAGAAGGCATGATGCGCTGTTACCACCATACCGGTGACAGGCGGCTGCTGCAGTTCTGTGAAGATTACTACGCGTTTTTAAGTAAAAATGACTTGTTTGATTTGTCACTGGACGCGATGAATTCCGACCAGCTGCACTACAACTCCAATCACGGCGCCGGTTACGCCAATCACATTGGCCAGCCCGCAGAAGTCTACACGGGAAACGGCGATACGCGTTACCTGAATGCCAGTGTTAATGCTTTCCGCAAATGCCAGTCGAAGGTTGTCCATGTGACCGGGGGAATCACCTGTGAATCCGAATACCTGGTCCCGCTTGGTTTGAATGTTGAAACAGAATACTGCGGATTTGCCATGTTCTTGAAATCGCTTGCCGAACTCAGCCGGATCACTGGTGATACAGTTTACGGCGATGCGATCGAGCGTATTGCGTTTAACGGAGCCCAGGGTGCCCGCAAGAAAGATGAACGTGCGATCGCCTATCTTACTTCACCCAACCAGGTGTTTGCCACCAGCAGTTCATCCTATGCCGATGGACTGCATCAGGTTTATGCGCCTTGTGTACCTGTATCCTGCTGCCCCGTCATGTCAGTCAGGATCCTGCCTGAGTTCATTTGCAGCATGGTGTTGACTGACGTAGAGAGTGATATTGAAGTCGATACGGATGGCGATTTTTATTTTGCGGCTTACGCACCGGTGAAAATAAACCACGGCAGCATGCAGGTTGATATAAATACTCTGTACCCTTTCAGGGATCGCATCAATTTCAAGATCTCTCTTGCTGAACCTCTGGAAAAAACGCTGCACTTCCGTATTCCCGCCTGGTGCGACCAAGCGGAATTATCAGTAAATGGCACAATGCAGCCTTTGGACTGCAAGCCTGCTGCCTACGCGCAGATCAAGCGTCAATGGGTTGATGGCGACGTGGTCACCCTGCGCCTGCCGATGAAAGTCCGGATCGGCCGGCTCAACGACGCGGATCGCAGCCAAATTTATCCCATCACGATCGAGTATGGCCCTCTAACTTTCGCACTGCCTGTACCTGAGCGCTGGGAAGCCTGGGAAGGAAAACCATTCACGCCGCTGCCAGAGGGCTGGCACTGGTACAACGTGCATCCTGACAACAAAGAAAGCTCACTGGATGTCTATGACAACATGGGCATGCGCAAGCACCTGATCACTTATAATGTCGCGGTAGATGAAAATATCCAGCCTGCCGATGTTGCGGTTGAATTGTGTGAGCCGGATGGTTATCCCTGGGAAAAGCCTTTGATAAAAATGCGGCTTCCTGCTTACAAAGCCCCTTATTCATATCCGCCTTATCCATCAAAGACATTTGAGCCCTATTGTGAAGGCGGTAAGGCATTCGTCACCGACAAGTTAACGATCGAACTGATTCCCTATGGATGCACAAATCTGCGAATTACCTACATACCGCGTGCAGACTTATCAAATAAATAATTCTACCTTCAGAGGAGGACTCTACATGAAACTTGCGACCACAACCGCCGATTTTCGTGCCTACGGGGACGGAAGCACAGCCAGCCACGTCCGCTTGTTTGCCTCAACTGGATTCAAGTATCTGGACTATAGTTTTTACAAGATTATCTATCCGGGATCGCCCTTCCTTAGCAGCGGAGACGGCTGGAAAAATGAGATTCTGGCGTCGCAAGAAGCAGCGGCAGCCCTGGGATTGGTCTTTGTCCAGGCACATGCGCCCGATGGCGAACATTTTGTTCCGGGAGAGACCAGGGATGCGTTGATATTGGCGACCAAGCGCTCGATCGAAGCTTGCGCGATGTTGGGCATCCCCAGCACGGTAATCCATGCAGCCCAGCATCCGGATCCAAACGCCAGCCCATCAGAGTTCATAGATGTCAATCTGCGCTTCTATGAGACGTTATATGACACAGCAGAGCAACAGGGCGTCAATATCTTGATTGAGAACAGCTGCGAACAAAACGCACCACGCTATTACCTGCGTACCGGTCGGGAAATGAAGGAATTCCTGGCACACGCCAATCATCCGCTGATGCATGCTTGCTGGGATACCGGTCATGCGCACATGCGTCACATGGATCAATATCAGAGCATCATTGACCTGGGTAAGGACCTATATGGTGTGCATATCCAAGACAATTACGGCGATCGCGATTCCCACGTCATGCCCTTCATGGGTGACTGCAACTTTGATCAGGTTCTTCAGGGACTGATCGATATCGATTACGCAGGTGCTTTTACACTTGAGTGCGGCAGTGGGATCCGCTTCCGCAATGAATGGCCGCACAGTCGCAAGCCTTTTATCTATCGTGATCAAACGGTTGAGACCTTGCTTGATCCGCCACTGTCGGTCAAACAGATGTACGTCAAGCTGATGTACGCAGTCGGCAAACATATGCTTGAACAATACCATTGTTTCGAAGACTGATTTTTCACCGGAAGACCAGTTATCGCTGCAAATGATTCATGTATCAGATTTGACCAGATGGCCGATGGCTGGCCTTTTTATGATGGGCATCGTACTGAATCTTTTTTTCTGGAACAGGTGATATCTGGCTGCGGCATTTATCGATCAAAGCGCCTAGTTTTTCGATCGCTGCCATCAGCTGATCGGTAATGCGTTTTTCGGGGTTCAGAACTTCAAGCATGAAGCAGCCGCTATATCCTGATCGGCAAATCCTGCCGATCAAGGACTCCCAGTCAATAACGCCCGAAAAAGGCACCCAATGCCTGTCAATCCAGCCTGCACCGCATAGTCCATCATTATCAGACAGATGGGTCGTGATCAGACGCGGCAGCACAGCTGTGCAGTTCAAGTCCCTGGCCGTGCAGTCATATGTGGCATGGGAACTATCCAGGCAACAACCGATTAGATGCTCTGGCCACTTGTCAACCTGATGGGACATCTCGGATATGGACAGGCCATCGATGTTTTCAATCGCAAGTTTCACACCAGTCCTGTCAGCATCCTCCAGCAGCATTTCTATGCTTTGCTGCCAGTGCTTTTTGACGTCCGGGTAACGTTTCCGGATCGGGCTTCCGTGTGGCCAGTACGGTGCATAGCCATAACACTCGTACTCTACAATCATCGACTTCGCATCGAAATGCCGGCAGACGTCAAGTGTTTCGCGACGCAATACGACCGCGTCATGGCGTATTCCATCATCCGGATGTGCCAGCCAGAAGGTTTCTCCGTCGATGCCTGTGACCGGGCTGTTGCCAGGATATCCGGAAGGCCCGTGCACTGAACTGACTTCAATGCCGTACCGGTCAAGCCAGTGCGAAACCCGGCTGATGAGTTGTTTTTCGTGGATATCGAAATAACCTGGTTTCAAACGCAATTCGATCTGCCGGATGCCATTTTCTTTCAGTTGGCGGAAATCATCTTCGGCCGGTTCACGCAGGCCAAAAAGGCCATTGGATAGACCTATCGAGTTTGCTCCATTTTTACACACGTTTTCTTATTCTCCATTATTGCAGATACACTGCTTCTTTTCCGAACTAACGTTGTTACACTGCTCCTGTTTGTGTCATTGCTGGAACAACGGCATTACGCGCAGCAGATCGTTTACCAGCAGAGCGTCAATATCCTGATCTAAAAAGCCCCTGGCTTCATCGTGCTCATCTGACCAGAAAAGGTTGCACTTGATTCCATGCTCATGTGCCTTGCTGATCAGGGCGTGGTTGAAGTGAGGTTTGAAAAAATGCAATTTCCGGCAGCCATACAAGATTGCCAGGTCGGTAATTTGGGAATTGTCCTGTCCTGCGAGGAAGCAGCGGGTTATCTCAGGATCGACTGATCGGGCAGCCTCCAGCACAGCCTGGTCTCCGGCGATATAGGCATGATCCCGACACTGGTATTGGTCGATAGTCTGGATCAGCTTTTTCATGATCGTGTAATCATAGGATTTTGCACCGGCCGGTGATTTGACATGGATGTTGAAAATGACCATTCCGGCAAATGCCCGCAGAATATCCTCCAGGAAAGCAAACCGCAGCCCGGAAAATTTCTTGCTGAACCAGCTGCCTGCATCCAGACCTTCGATCATTGTGCGGCTCAGGCTGCTGATCTCGCCCTTGCCGTCCGATGTACGGTTGATCGTCGGATCATGGCAGACGAGCAGTTCACCGTCGCTGGTCGGCCAGACATCCAGTTCAATTTCATGAGCTCCGAGTGATAGAGCAGCGGCAAATGCTGGCAGGCTGTTTTCTGGAGCGATCGTGTTGAAACCACGGTGAGAAATGATCCTGGGATAGGGCATCTGAGCGTCAGGCGGAACCATCATCGGACCACCTGGACGATACAGCCAGGGCAGGCGGGATTCTTCGATGATCTGATTGACCGGCACAGAAGGCTGGCCGAAACTGCGTGGCCGGGTA
>JAWSUP010000370.1:0-4348 GCA_033549405.1 Bacillota bacterium
CGCGAATGGCAGCAGGCAGGCTGTTTTCAGCCGGACTCGGATCCCGCCAAACCGACCTACACCATCGTGATCCCGCCGCCGAACATCACCGGCCAGCTGCATATGGGCCACGCCCTCGACAACACGCTGCAGGATCTGCTGATCCGGGTCAAGCGCATGCAGGGCTACGCCGCTCTCTGGCTGCCGGGAACGGATCACGCGTCGATTGCCACTGAAGCCCGCATCGTCGATGCGATGCGCCAGGAGGGCCTGACCAAGGATGCTATCGGCCGCGAAGCGTTTCTGGAGCGCGCCTGGATCTGGAAAAATGAGTATGGCGGACGTATCATTGAACAGCTCAAACGGCTGGGCGCATCCTGTGACTGGTCCCGCGAGCGATTCACGATGGATGAAGGCCTGTCCAACGCCGTGACCCAGGTGTTCATCGATCTGTACGAGAAGGGCTTGATCTACCGGGGTGAGCGAATCATCAACTGGTGCCCCCGCTGCCTGACATCCATCTCGGATGCAGAAGTTGAGTACGATGAGAAGGACTCCTTTTTCTGGCACATCCGCTACCCGCTGGCGGACGGCAGCACCAGCCTTGTGCTGGCCACGACCCGTCCCGAAACCTTGCTGGGCGATACGGCGGTGGCTGTCCACCCCGAAGATGAACGTTATAGCCACCTTATCGGCAAAGATGTGATTTTGCCCCTGATGAACCGGCACATCCCGGTCATCGCCGACACCTATGTTGAACGCGATTTCGGCACCGGAGTGGTCAAGATCACACCGGCACATGATCCGAACGACTTTGAAGTCGGTCTGCGCCATGACCTGCCGGTGCTGAATGTCATGACTGACGACGCGCATATCAACGAAAATGGCGGCGTCTATGCCGGCCTGGACCGGCTGGAGGCCAGAAAGCGCGTCATCCACGACCTCGAAGCAGGAGGCTATCTGGTCAAGGCCGAACCGCACAAACACAATGTCGGCGCCTGCTATCGCTGCCAGACCATCGTCGAACCGCGCGTCTCCTTCCAATGGTTCGTCAGCATGAAACCGCTTGCCGAACCGGCCATTGCCGCCGTGCAGGAAAATATGACCCGGTTTGTCCCGGAGCGTTTTGAAAAGATCTACTTCAACTGGATGGAGAATATCCGCGACTGGTGCATCTCGCGCCAGCTCTGGTGGGGCCATCGTATTCCGGCCTGGTACTGCCAGGACTGCGGCGAGATTATCGTCTCCCGCTCGAAGCCGGCTGCCTGTCAGAAATGTAATGGTGACAACCTCAAGCAGGACGAAGACACGCTGGATACCTGGTTTTCATCCGCCCTCTGGCCTTTTTCCACCCTGGGCTGGCCGGATGACACGGAGGACATGCGGCGCTTCTATCCGACCAGCGTTCTCGTGACCGCCTATGACATCATCTTTTTCTGGGTCGCCCGTATGATCTTTTCAGCCCTGGAACACACCGGACAGGTGCCGTTCCACACGGTCCTGATCCACGGCATCATCCGCGACAGCGAGGGGCGCAAGATGTCCAAATCCCTGGGTAACGGTATCGATCCGCTCGAGATCATCGACCAGTATGGCGCTGACGCGCTGCGCTTCGCCCTCGTTCATGGCAACGCGCCCGGCAGCGACCAGCGCTTCCAGCAGGAGAAGATCGAAGCCGGGCGCAATTTCATCAACAAGATCTGGAACGCTTTCCGCTTCACCGTGATGAATTTTGACGATGAGATGGATTTTGCTGCCGTGACGGCGGATGATTTCAACCTGGAGGACCGTTGGATCCTGTCGCGCCTGCAGACGCTGAAGGCAGAAGTGACCGCCAACATCGACAAATACGAGTTCGGTGTCGCGCTGGCCAAGATCACGACGTTCATCTGGGAGGAATTCTGCGACTGGACGATCGAGATGAGCAAGCCGCGCCTTAATGGCAGCCAGGGCGAAAAAGGGCGCCTGACCGCGCAGTTCGTGCTCAACCAGGTTTTGACTGAGGCCATGGCGCTTCTGCATCCGTTTATGCCATTTGTCAGCGAGACAGTTTATAAGCACCTGATCCATGCTGACGGCAGCATCATGGTTTCAGCCTGGCCTCAGCCAAATGAAGCATGGCAATATCCTAAAGAAGAGCAGGCGATGATAGCCCTGATGGCGGCTATCCGGGAAATCCGCAACATTCGCACCCGCATGAATGTGGCGCCATCACGCAAAATCAGCCTGATCGTCGTCTCCGGCGATGACGCGGTCCGCCGTCACTTCACGGACGGACAGGCATATCTGGAGCGTCTGGCAGGCATCGCCGGCCTGAGAACACAATCTGACAAGACAGGCATACCCCTCACGGCGATCACAGCACTGTTCGACGGCGGTGAAGTTTACTTGCCGCTTGCCGACCTGATCGACCTCGACCAGGAGATTGAACGCCTTGGCAAAGAGAAAGAGAACCTGGCAAAGGAACTCGGACGGGTTCAGAATAAACTCGGCAACGAGCAGTTTGTCAGCCGTGCACCGGCGCAAGTGGTCCAATCGGAAAAGGATAAACTGGCCCGTTACCAGGACATGCTGACCAGCGCCACAGATCGGTTGAACCTGCTGATCAGGGAGCAGGCACGCATCTAAATCTGAATTGATCATGAAGAAGGCATATAGAGACACTTGTTGAAAAAGCAACTGTTAACTGTTTGAAAGGAGATACCCTGATGGGATACGATCAAGGACACCAGCTTCCGGCGATGTTGCCGGACCTAAAGGGTAAAACCGCTGTGATCACCGGCTCCGGTCAGGGCATCGGCCGCTGTATCGCCCTTTCTTTTGCCAGAGCCGGCGCTTTTGTTTTTCTCGCTGACCAGGATGAAGCGGCAGGACTGGAAACGCTTGGCCTGATCTGCCGGGCGGGCGGCCTGGCCGAGTTCGTTCAGACTGATGTCAGCAGCGAAAGCGATGTCGCGCACCTGATGGCCACAGCAGGCGAAGGCGGCATCGATTATCTGGTCAACAACGCAGCCATCGCCCGGGCCGGCACAGCCCATGTCTTCTCCGACTCGGTTGACAGTTTCGACCATGTGCTGGCAGTCAACCTGCGCGGACCATTTCTGTGCGCCCGGGCAGCCATCCAGTATATGCATGGCCACGAAGCGTCCATCGTCAACATAACATCGACCCGTGCTGTCATGTCTGAAGCCAGGACAGAAGGCTATGCGGCATCCAAGGGCGGACTGGTCTCCCTGACGCACGCCCTGGCTGTCAGCCTGGAAAACAGCGGCATCCGCGTCAACTGCATCAGCCCCGGCTGGATCGACACGTCCGGCTGGCGCAAAGGTCAGGACGGATCGGAACCGGATCAGCTCAGCCAGTCCGATCATCAACAGCACCCGGCCGGTCGTGTCGGACGACCTGCCGACATCGCATCAGCCTGCCTCTGGCTTTGTTCATCCGATGCCGGATTTGTCACGGGAACACATCTGGTCATCGATGGCGGCATGACAAGGAAGATGATCTATGTGTGACAATGCTGCTGTGCTTCAGATCTGTCATTTAAACGGACTGACGGATTACAAGAAGGCCTTGATGCTGCAGGAAAAACTGCAGGAACGGCGCATCAAGGGCGAGATTGACGATCTTTTGCTCATTCTGGAACACCCGCCTGTCCTGACACTGGGAACGCGCGGCGACAAAACACATATTTATGTGCCGGAAAATGAGTTGGAAGCATCCGGGGTGACCATCCATACGGTCGGCCGCGGCGGTGATGTCACCTACCATGGGCCCGGTCAGATCGTCGGTTATCCGATCATGAATGTTGCGCGCTATCCGGGGCGCATCCGCAGCTTCGTCGCTGCGATCGAAAAGGCCATCATCGACCTGCTCTCGGAGCAGTACGCCATCAAAGCAGAGGCCGGCAGCGGCAAGCTGACCGGTGTCTGGGTCGATCAGGCCAAGATATGCGCCATCGGGCTCAGCATTCGCCAGGGCGTGTCCATGCACGGATTCGCTTTTAATGTCAGCACCGACCTGCGGCATTTTGACTGGATCAATCCTTGTGGCCTGTCCCTGCCGGTCACATCGCTGAGCCGGCTTCTTGACAGACCCCAAGACCTGGAAACCGTCCGGGAACTGACTGGCCAATATCTGGCCAGATCGTTCGGCCGCACACCTGTCACGATCGCAGAAGAGACTGTCAGGCAAATGGCCGGGCAGTCCCAAAGTCCGCAAGAACGCGGCTACTTGCGCAAACCGGAATGGCTGCGGGTGAAAGCTAATGTCGGCAGCCGCAACACGGCGGTCATGGCCATGCTGCGGCGGCTGAACTTGCACACGGTCTGTGAGGAAGCGCTCTGTCCCAATTGCGGATCCTGCTTCG
>JAWSUP010000371.1:0-2402 GCA_033549405.1 Bacillota bacterium
TCTCGGAAGGGATCTGCTGGCCGGGAGCATAGTCTTGCTGCCGGATACGGTCGATCAACAGCTGCTTGAGCTGAGCGTAGAGCGGCTGGGTGCTGCGCCTGTCGATTTTCATGAGTTTGTGCCACCTTTCAAAGAAAAATCGGGTCTCTTCGCATCAGCGGAGATGAATTGCCGTCATTACATCATATCATGAAGAGCATGATTTTTTAAGCATTGATCAAACAATTAAATTGCCTGGCTAATCAGTGAAAGTAAATATGAGACTCCAACAGCAATTTAAAAGGGACGTCCTTCTTTTCAAAAGACGTCCCAAAGTTTGAAGCTGTGAGATGTTTCAGTCGACGATATCGATGCCCCGATAATAACCGTAGGTCACCTGATCGTCGAAGCCGGGCAGTTCGACCTTCCCGACCGCTGAGAAATCATCCAGTTTGGCTGAACGAACCTGACGGCCGGAAAAGGTGAAAAGCGTATCGCCGATATAGGCAGATCGATAAATGGAATCGTAGCCGTAGAACGCCTGATAATCCTTGTCACTCAGGGTGGGGGCTGCGCCGAACGGATCAGCCAGTTTGTCAAAGTGTGTTATTGAACCTCTGAAAACAAGCTTCTGGTCGGCGTCGAGACCGAGAACGATCAGACCCTGGTAATTGGGCTGGGTATAAATGCGCGGATCCTTCGCATCGGCTTTTGTCAATGTGGCCGGGAACGCGATAATGTTTTTGTCGCGGGAGAACAACAGACTCTTGTGATTGTAGAGCACCTCTGCATAGGATCCGGTACTGCCCAGAATGATGGTCGAAACTTCACGCGGGTTATTGAAATCACTGATGTCGAACAGGGATACTTTCATGCCGAGGTTAAATGCCCTATCCCCTTCAGTCATGACATCATATCCGAATCCGAGCAGCAGATTTTCATCATATGGATGCAGGTAAGTGCTGTAGCCGGGTATTTTCAGTTCGCCAAGCACCTCAGGTGATTTGGGATCGGCCAAGTCGATGACAAACAGCGGATCAACAGTCCGGAACGTGACGACATATGCCTGGTCGCCCATGAAACGAACCGATTTGATTGTTTCGCCTGGTGCGAGTCCGGTCACTTTGCCCACGATATTCAGGCTGCCGTCGAGGATATAGAGGTTGTTTTTCGAAGGGTTGTCTGAGTTCCATGTATCTCCGGTCGTTGTGGCGATGCGGAAATATCCCAGATGCTCATCCATGCTGAACTGATTGATGATCGAACCGGGCACAGAACCTTTGCCGGCCTCATTGATACTGGCAGCGGAGAGCTTGAAGCGATAGAGGTCGGTGCTGTAGGTTGGTGTGCTGTTTTCTTTGCCGTCCCAATCGTAATTCCAGGCTGCGACATAAAGATATTTGGCTGAAGCATAGACACTGCCTGTAGATCCGAGAATGGATAGGACATCTGGCTTTTGACTGCTGTTCTGTGTATCAATCGCAGCCAGGATTGTCTGGTTGCTGATATCTCCCTCAGGAAGGATGGTGATGCGGTCCGGAGGCAGAGCCACCCAGTCGTCCTCACCGGGCACTTCGCAGGTCGACGGCAGGATTTCTTCGGGCTTCAGATCCTTGACGGCTGCGTCATACATGCGATATTCATAACGATTGGTGACGACATATACTGCTGTGCCGATCATTCTCGACGTCAGATAATAGCCATCTTGTGTGAACTGGCGGACCATGACCGGATTTTCCGGATTGCTGATGTCGTAGACGCGTGTCGAGGTGTAGGACCGAGTATTGTAATAGGGATACCACATGCGGTCAGCAGCGATACTCATCGCTTTTACCTGTTCCGTTTCATCAGGAGCGACTCCTTCGTCAGGCTGCCCATCGGCTGCTCCGTCACTGCCACTGCCACTGCCCTGAGATGTGGTTGAGCTGCCATCACTGCCGGTTGGTGTATCAGAAGTGGTCTCATCGGGTTTGGTTTCCTCAGGAGTGGTTTCATCGGGTTTTGTCTCTTCAGGAGTCGGCTCAGGTTCTGGGATGTACTTTTCGCTGATTGATCCGGATATGACCAGGACCAGACGCTGGTTTTCAACATCGAGATACAACTCAAGCGGACTTTCCGAAGTGATGACCTTTTCATTTTCTGAATAGGGATTGAATTTTTGCGAAAATACGACCTTCATTGCAGCCGGGTCAGCGGCGTCGACGACATAGAGCCGGTAGTTGGCTACCAGATACAGGTACCGTCCGTCCGTCTTGATGATATCTGCCTCGTCGACACCTTCGACTTGAATGTTGGTTTTGGAATAATCAGGATTTTGACCGGACCGGCCATCCGCATCTGAATTCTCAGCGACTGGCGCACCGGTTTGACTTTTCATATAATAACGCCGTGAAAAGGGAGATGGACTTTCCTGGATCTTGGCG
>JAWSUP010000371.1:2412-4321 GCA_033549405.1 Bacillota bacterium
GTGCCGGTCGTCGGACTGATGCTGACAGAAGGCGATATCAGACCGGTTGGAAACTGACAAGCTGAAAGAATCATGGCCAGAACAATAAACATGATTGTGATAATGGGTAAATGACGCTTCATATGGCTTCCTCCAGTACTCGATGCGCTGCTGTGCAAAACCAGGATTGGTTATGTCTGTTAGACGCAGCAAATACTGGACTTGTTCCATCCGGGCATGCTTCTTAACATGCCTCTAAACGTGCAGGTCTTCACTCAAGACAGATTCCGGATTGCCGGCAAGCAGCGGTTCAACATAATGAGTGAGAAATTCATCGACCTGCTCCGGCGCACGACCGATATAATCGGCAGGATCGAGCAGATCATCCAGATCTGTTGTGCTCAGATTAAAAGCAGCATCCGCAGCGATGCGCTGTAGTAAATCGTTCGGCATGCCTTTTTCTTTCACCAGTCTGCCTGCCTCCATACTATAAAGGCGGATTTTCTCATGCAGTTCCTGACGGTCACCGCCATTGTTGACGGCTGCCATCAGAATGTTCTCAGTCGCCATGAAGGGCAATTCATCCTGCAGATGGCGGGAGATGACAGTTGGATAAACGACAAGGCCATCTGCTACATTGCGATAAAGCAGGAGAATGGCGTCTGTGGCCAGAAACGCTTCCGGTATGGCAATGCGTTTGTTGGCCGAATCGTCGAGTGTTCGCTCAAACCATTGCTCAGCAGCTGTCATGGCCGGATTCTGGCTGTTTACCAGCACGTGCCTGGCCAGGGCCGCCATGCGTTCGCAGCGCATCGGGTTGCGTTTGTAGGCCATGGCGGAAGAGCCGATCTGATCTTTGGCGAAGGGTTCTTCGATTTCCTTCAGATGCTGGAGCAGACGTATGTCATTGCTGAACTTGTGTGCGCTCTGAGCGATCCCTGCCAAGACCTGGAGGATCCGGCTGTCCATTTTTCGCGGATATGTTTGACCAGTCACCGGAAAAACGTCGGCAAATCCCATGCGTGCTGCGACGCGTCGGTCCAGTTCACGCACCTTTTCGTGATCACCTTCGAATAGTGCCAGAAAACTGGCTTGAGTACCCGTTGTACCCTTGCTGCCCAGTAGACGGAAACTGCCCAGTACATGGTCGAGATCATCGAGATCAAGCATCAGGTCTTGCAGCCAGAGGGTTGCCCGCTTGCCGACTGTGACTGGCTGAGCCGGCTGAAAGTGTGTGAATCCGAGTGTCGGCAGCGCGCGGTATCGTGCGGCAAATGACGCGAGACAACGCATGACCGACAGGAGCCGGCTGCGCAACAGCTTCATGCCCTCAGCCATCAAGATCAGATCGGTGTTGTCACCGACATAGCAGGAAGTCGCCCCCAGATGGATAATGGACCTGGCGTTGGGGCACTGTTCGCCATATGCATGGACATGTGCCATAACATCGTGCCGGACCCGGGTTTCGTGCCTTTCAGCGGCATCATAGTTGATGTCATAGGCCGATGCTTTGAGTTCGTCAATCTGCTGCTCTGTAATCGGCAGACCCAACTCACGTTCACTTTCAGCCAGTGCGATCCAAAGCTGGCGCCAGGTGCGAAACTTGCGGTCTGGTGAGAAAAGCTCTTGCATGCTCTGGCTGGCATAACGACTGCACAATGGGTTGTCATATCGATCGTTCACTGATGTGTTCCTCTCCGGACATCGTCAAATTGCCTGACATGCCCTCTGACAGATCCATTGTATCATGATTCCCCGCCAGCCGTCGTGCGCAACTGTTTCAGGGCTGCCAGGCGAACACACAGGCAAAGGATCTGGAGTGCTTTTTCCAGCTCTGGCAGCGGCGGGAACGACGGCGCCAGCCTTATGTTGCTGTCTGTAGGATCCTTCCCGAAGGGCCATGTGCTCCCGGCCGGTGTCAGTTCGACAC
>JAWSUP010000372.1:0-4320 GCA_033549405.1 Bacillota bacterium
GAACCCCTGTCCCGCTGGTGCAGTGACCATGGTATTGCCCTGACCGGGCACCCGGCGCAGAGCGATGAGATCGGTCTGCTGCGGCATTTCCAGATACCGGGACAAGACCTGGTTCTGCGCTGGGTGGCTCCGGAAGATGAAAAAGGCATCACCGGCCGCGACAGCACGTTAGCTAAATGCTGTGCCGACGCAGCCCGGCACGCCGGCCGCATGCGCAATGCGGTGGAATACCTTGGCTGCTGTGTGCGCAACCAGCCAGCGCAAGGCTGGGATCTACCGCCGGAGGACATGAAATGGTATCTCGACTGGCTGGCGGTCCGCGGTGTCAACCTGTTCATTCCCCACGCTTTCTATTATTCGCTGCGCGGCCAGAGAGCCGGCGAACGACCGCCTGATGTCGGGCCGGCCCAGACCTGGTGGTCAGAATATCGTGACTGGGCGCGCTACATGAAACGGCTCAGTCACCTGATGACGGGCTGTGTCACAATCAATCCTGTCGCCGTTTTGTGCACTGATGACCATCTACCCTGGAAGATCGCCCGGATCCTGTTGGAAAACCAGCTGGATTTTAATTATCTGGAAGAGTCATACCTCAGTGCCACTGCCTGCATCCGGGATAGTCGCCTGGTTGTCGGCCCTTATGCCTATCGCAGCATCCTCGTCGAAGATCCCGCTTTGTTCAGCGATTCAACCCGGGAAAAACTGGCTGAGTGCCGCAGAGCCGGCCTTGATCTTATCATCTGGCCTGATCATGCAGATGAAGCCGGCAACCCCTGGCTCGCCAAACTGCTGTCAGCATCACCGGTTTCTGTCCGCGGCCGGACTGATCCGGACACACCTTTGGATTCACTGCGGATCACTTGCCAGCAAAGAGGCGATGACCAATTCGTTCTGATGACCAATGAGGGCACGTGTGACCTCGATTTTTTTCTGACGGTACGTTTTACACAGCAAAAACCTGTGCTCTGGGATCCATGGGCTGGTTCCTGGTCCTCTGTTCCGGCAAAGAACCGGAATGAAGGACTGGAATTCTGTATGCAGCTGCTGGAACATCAAAGCCTGGTGTTGCTTTTCACAGGGGTTGTTAATAAATTAGCTGGTCATTTTCCCGAAGAATTGATGGGTTCGTGCATGAATAAGCCGACTGAAATCCGGCATTTAGACGGTCAGTGGACTCTTTCTTTTCCTGCAACAGGTCTGTCTGTCATGCGGGACAGCTCAGAACTGGTCAGCTGGCAACTAATTCTGGAGGATCCCACCTTTTCCGGCCAGGCTGTTTATGCAACTGTTTTTCACCTGAAACAGCAAGAAACCGGTTCAGTCATTCTTGATCTGGGTGAAGTGCATGACGCAGCCACTGTTTTTGTGAACGACAACAAAACAGTCACGCAATACTGGCATCCTTACCGGTACGATATAACCCATGCGGTGCAACCGGGAGACAACACACTCACAGTGACTGTCATGAACAGCATCAGCTGCAGAATGGACCGTATCGCAAAAACCTCCGGTCTTCTCGGACCTGTCCGTCTTGAGCTCACAATAGGTGATTTGATCACAGTGTGATGTTCTTTCTGCGATAGATCAGGAAGACAGCCAAAACAGCAAGACCGATGATCCCTGTAAGGATCACGAGATCAATGGTTCTCATGGACTGCCGGGTGACAATATCCGCCGCGTTGGCATATTTGAACGGCGTGAGATAACCGAGTAATTTCAGTTTATCATTCAACTCGACGAAAAAGCTGATAAAATAAAGCAGTAAAACAAGGCCGATTCCGCTCGCATAGACATTACGTTTGCGCGTTACAAACAATGACAGCAGAAGGCTGATCATGGCAAATGTCATCTGGGCCAGGAACGGCGCCAGGAAAAGCCAACTGAGCGTTGCCATGTGATAGGCTTCGCGCTTGTATATTTCAAACCCGATCCAGGTCGTCAGGCTGACGATGACATTCAAGCCGACCAGAAGTCCTATCAAGGCCAGCAGTTTATTCAAGACAATCTGGCTGCGCGTCACCGGCCTTGCCAACAGAAATTCGATGGTCTTGTCGCTTTCTTCTTTTGCCAGCAGGCTTGAACTGAGCAGAACCGCATACAGGCTGGCAGCCAGGATGAACACCAGGTAACCTTCTGTCGCATAATAGCCCATAATATCGGCAAGGCTGAGACGGTCAAGGCCAAAAGCCTTGAGAAATTCCTGCGGCAGTATCTCGATAAAGTCCGCCAGTCCGCCTGCCTCGTCAGCAAACGACGGATACAGCATCATCATCGCAAAATTGAAAATTGCCAGTGAGACGGTCCAAAGCAGGAACGACCGGCTGTTAGCTTTGATTTCACGCCAGAATATTGTCATGCCGGATCAACTCCTTCTTCATACTCATGCAAGAAAATCTCTTCCAGCGACGGTTCTTCGAGCCAGATGTTTTCCAGCGGAATTTGGGTCAGTTCTTTAAGCAACAAATTGATATCACCCTGGTAGAAAAAACGCAAATTCTGGTTTTCCTGCTGGATTTGGCTGACTCCTGGCATCCGGCTGAGTGGATTGGCTTCGTTTTCGATCGGTTGATACAGGTGCAGACTGACTTTTTTATACGTCTTATCTTTGAGCCGGTCGATGGTCTCGATCTTCAGGATGCGTCCATCTTTGATGATGGCGACACGTGAGCAGAGCCGCTCTACTTCACTGAGGATATGCGAGGAAAAGAAGATTGTTGTGCCGGCCTTGTTCTCTTCTTGCAGCAGTTCAAAAAAACGCTTCTGCATCAGCGGATCCAGGCCGCTGGTCGGTTCATCAAGGATCAGGAGCCTGGGCTGATGCAGCAGTGCCTGGACGATCGCCACCTTTTTCTTGTTGCCAAATGAAAGGGCATCAATTCGCTGGTCAAGGTTGAGGCCAAACCGTTCAGACAACGGATTGATCTGCTGCGCTGCGCCGTTCCGATGAAAAGATGCCGCATATGCCAGCAGGTCCCTGACGCGCATGTTATCGTAATAATTGACTTCACCGGGAATATAGCCGATTTGTCTTTTGATCTCACTGGTTTTCCTGATACAGTCCAGACCGAAGATCTCAGCCTTGCCGCTGTCCGGAAAGATGAAGTTCAATAAAGTCCTGATGGTTGTCGTTTTGCCGGCGCCGTTCGGTCCGATAAATCCGAAAATCTCACCGGGTTCGACCTGCAGGTCTACATCGACAATGCCCCTGTTCTTCCCATAGGACGTGGTCAGTCGACTGGTTTCGATAACATGCATCATATGCTCCTGCCTTTACAGTGACGTATACTACCGGTTTCATTTTACGCCGGTCAGGTCATAACAGCAAATGAATCGGCACTGTTGGATGTTTTTGTCAATCAGGTTCAATATCGACACCTGCAGATTAAATTATCAAAGGATCATGCAGATGCATGACCTTTTTATGCTCGGCAGACTGTTTTACCGCCTGAATAATGCGCAGGGTTTCCAAGGCATCCTCACCGGTCACCAACGGATCTTCCTGACCCCGGACCACCTGGATGAAATGGCAGAGTTCCGCTGTCATAGGATCATTTTTCACACACGAAACGGTTTCCTCCAGAAGTGGTTCCTCCCAGCCATAGTTGTTGTCATCGTAGTAGAACAGCCGCATGCTGGGAAAAGCAATGCTGCCCCGGGTGCCAAAGAAATAATAGCAATCTGCCTGACACGGATGTTTGGTTGGATTTTCCCGGGCGTCAGCTTCGTAGTTCCATGGGGAAGGAATCCCGTCTGACAGGAAGTAGTTGACAGTGGCACCTTCCTTTGTCTCCATCAGGACCGAAGCTGAATCCTCTACGGTCAATCCGCGGATATTGCTGCGTGTGGCAGCGTAGACGCTGGTGACGTTCAGACCCGTTATGTGGCGGAAGTCGTCAATATCGTGGATGCCGTTGATCAGCAGAGGGCCACCGCCCTTTTGAACCCGCCAGGCATCCTCAAAGTAGGCTTTGTGCTTGGCCAGCACCCAGAACATGCTGGCCCCGCAGATGCGGCCAATTCTGCCGGATTCGATGAGCTTCTTCAAGCAGTTCAGCTGGCTGGAAAAACGCCTGTGATGACCCACCAGGAGCCTGACACCGCGACAGTGGCAAAGATCAACAATTTTTCTCCCATCTTCAATCGAGTCAGCGATCGGCTTTTCGACCAGCAGGCTAAAACACTTTCTGGAACAGACTTCAACGGCTTCCCGGTGCATCTGGTTGGGCAGAGCGATGATGATGCCGTCCAGTTCCAGTTCAGTGACCAGCTTCTTGTAGTCTGTGTAGATCGGCACCTGGAGCACATTGGCACGCTGACTGG
>JAWSUP010000373.1:0-4312 GCA_033549405.1 Bacillota bacterium
GGGTTGGCCTGGCAATTTCATCGGATCACCTCTTTGCCTTTGATATTGCCCCTGCAGCGGATCTGAGTTTTGGCTCAAGCAGTCATGATCGATCGTCTGAACCGTCCCGGCTGGTCCTGCAGATACTCAACCAGCCCAGCCTCAATTGCCGTCCCCTGGTAGAACCACTCAAAATGGTTCTGGATATACGACCTGTCGTATAAGCGCCATCTATGAGAGCAGAAGCAGGCAACTTTTCACGCTGGCGCAGATCATCAATTTGAAACAGCACCGCAAAAACGTTACGGTTCATCTGTCCCGGGTATTTTGATGTAGCGAATTACAGAGGCAATCACAATCGAGGCAGACCATCCGATGTCTGCTTAATGATACTTGTATTGCATCTTATCCAGGCTGATGGACACAACTGGCTATGAGGTACGATGAAGATGAGGAAAAATATATCTATTTGTTGGGCATTAATCGTCTGTTTTTTTATAGTTCAGACTCTGGTGATGATTCCGTTTCCTGTTCGGTCATTGGATGACCCGGTCTGGACGCCGGTCGGACAGGCAGGGTTCACCGCCAATGGTGCGTATAGTATTGCGCTTGAACTGGATAGTTCAGGTAATCCCTATATTTTATTTGCGGATGATGCTAACGACAACAAGGCAACAGTCATGATATTCAACGGCGTCAGCTGGGAACTGGTCGGGCCCGCAGGATTTTCAGCAGATTCTGTATCGAATGCGTTCTGTTCTCTGACAATGGCTTTTGACAGCAGCGATACGCTCTATGTGGCTTATCGAGACATCAGTGTGGATGATAAAGCGACGGTCATGAGGTTCAATGGCGCCAGCTGGGAAACGGTCGGTCCAGTCGGGTTCACGGCAGGTGGCGTCCAGTACCTCTTTCTGGCGATCGATGGCCAGGATAAGCCTTATGTAGCTTTTCAGGATGAAGCAAACAGCAATAAGGCATCTGTCATGATGTTTAATGAGGATTCATGGACGCTGGTCGGACCTGCAGGCATCAGTGAGGGCATTGCCAGTTTCACCACCCTTGATTTTGACAGCAGTCATAACCCATATCTTGCATACCGGGACAGCTTCAATTCCGATGGTGCGACCGTTCAGAAATATACTTCTGGAGAAGGCTGGCAAGTGCTGGGCAGCGAGGCGTTTTCACCTGGTGAAGTGAATTTCCCGGTTATCCAGTTGAATCAGTTAGATGTTCCGTATCTTGCATTTGCCGATCGTTATAATGGCAGTGAAGCCACTGTCATGTATTTCAATGGAAGCATATGGCAACTGGTTGGTGATCCAGCTTTGTCCACAGGTATCAGTTTCAGCATACCCTGGTATCTATCGCTGAAGTTCGATCAGGCCAATAATCCCTATATCACTTATGCTGCCCAACGGATTTATGCATTCTACTATGATGGCAGCTGGCATGAGCTGGGTGAACTGCCTCTGGTCGATGTTTATTCTGATTTTTCGGCTATGGATATTGCTGACGATGGCACAGTCTATGTTGCCTTTACTGATGGCGGTAATGCCGACAAAGCGACGGTTATGAGCTTTGCTGCCGGCGTACAGCCGACGCCAACACCGACACCGACCGAGGCTGCACCGACGCCAACACCGACACTGACACCGACAGGAGCAGCGCCCACACCAACTCCTACAGATACGGCACCGACACCGACGCCTGTTGATGACCAGGAGACGAATCCACAGACCGGAACAACAGCCGTATCGAGTTGGATGATAATCGGATTGTTTGCCTTTTGCGTGCTTATCCTGATTCTGAGTGATAGACGGCCAAACCGCAACTGATTTGATGCAGATGACGCAGCTTTGGCCTGCCTCCAAAGAGCTTACGTGGTCTGATTTCGAAACGGGGTCACACGGCTCAGCTTTTGGTGTTGAGGATTTTTTACTCAGGACGATACAGCCGGTCGGGCGGCAGTTTCATGTTCCAGGCCTGCCAGGCTGCTACAGCAGCAGCCAGTGTACTGATGATGAAAACAGGCAGATAACCGAAGCGGGACACAAAGAGGCCTGTGAAAAACGGCAGAAAAGTGAACGGAAAAGTCATCAAGTTACTGATCAGCAGATAAATGGTTCTTTCGTCATCGCTGACAATATCAATCGTGTGGTTCATGAAGCCGATCCAGGACGACATATTGATGCCATTTATCAAAATCAGCGTCCAGAAAAGATAGGGCGTTAGGGACTGTCGAACTGCCAGTGCAATCAGGACCATCGATGCTGCCAGGACAAATCCGCAGATCTGCGTCAGCTTGATGACCATGGGATTACCGCAACGCCGGCTGATCCCGCCCCAGATGACACCGCCCAGCAGACCGCCGATAATCTGGATGGTGATGAGTGTAGATATGGCTTCCACCGGCAGTTGCGCCTGGGTCTGGCCATAAATGATGATGAACGGAGCGATCATGGCAGCAATAGATGACAAGATGCGGATCACTACCACCTGGATGAAATCAGGATGGCGACGAAAATAATGAGGCAAAGCTTTGTAGTACTGCCGGTGATTCGGCCGGATCGCTTCAATCTTGCGGGGCAGATCCCGGGAAAAAGACATGGCAACAGCAGACAAGGTCAGGGCAATCCCCGCACCTCCGAATATAACAGCATAACGCTGATCATCAACCAGGTTGGGATTATCCAGCACGGTTTTAACAACCAGGCCGGCCAGCAGCGCACCCGCCCCGCCAAAAAGCAGCTGGTTTCCCAGCAGCTGACCGCGCTTTTCCGTATTGATCGTCCGGCTGAACAGATCCGTCCAGGGGACAAAAATCAATCCGTCTCCCGCACAAAGCAATGTGTAAATGACGAGAAATATACCTGCCGTCAGCCACGGGCTGGCGCATAGAAACAGCAACGGGATCATGATAAAAGGCAGCGGTCGGAAAAGAAACATGATCCGTGTGACGTATGCCGGTACATTGCGGATACTCTTGACATAAGGGCCAACGAAAATCTGCAGCACAGTCGATGCGGCAAAATGGATGGTGGTTGCCAGGCCTGCCAGCAAAACGCTCTGCGTGTAGGCGAAAATGAAAACAGGGATAACCGCATTGACATCAATGAAAGCCATACCCGTAAAAAACAGGCTGCCTTCGGTCAGCAGAGCTTTATAATTGCGCCGACGAATCTGTTGTTCAGCCATAGGCCTCATGTCAGGGCTGCAGCAAACGCTACACGTAGCTCATTTTGCCAGATCTTCCAGTCATAGCAGTCTCGCGCAGCAAAACGGTACTGTTGCCTGCCCTGATTGTATAATAACTGCAAATATGCATCCATCTGTCTGTCCATGTCCACTAACCTCTCCGAAATGACACAAGTAAGACACAATATGAGTGATATAAAAGCTTGTTACAAACAAAAACCCCCGGGACGCTACAGCCTCAGGGGTTTTTCTGGCAGGGGAGACGCGATTCGAACACGCAACCGACGGTTTTGGAGACCGTTGCTCTACCGTTGAGCCACTCCCCTAAGTCGCGAAACAAATCATATCATTCAGGATACGGTCTGTCAACCGGTTCTGTTTGCATGTGCAGGCCTGGAATGATATCATTTGACTGGTCCAACTGGTCGCATCACGACGCTTCCTGACGTGATCGGCAGGATGACATTGACGGAGGTTGACAACATGAATTTGTCGGTATTTGGCACTGGCAACATGGGCCAGGCCATGATTCGCGGCTTACTTGCCAAACGGGCTGTCAAGGCACAGGATCTGCGCCTCTATGACAAGGACATTCAGAAAGCCGCCGCACTGGCTGACGAAATCGGCGCGGTGTCCTGTACTGAAATTGAACAGGCTCTGACAGGGGCTGACACGATCCTGCTGGCTGTTAAACCGAACGTCGTACCGATCGTTCTGCAGGCAATCCGCCCTTTTCTTGATAACCAGCTGCTGATCTCAATCGCCGCCGGCATCACAATCAGTGACTTGCGCAGGCTTGCCGGTCCGGATGTCGCCATCGCGCGCGTCATGCCCAATACACCGGCTTTGATCGGCGCCGGTGTCAGTGCTGTCTGCTTTGATCAGGTAAGTGCCGAACAACAGCAAAAAACAACAGAGCTGCTGTCTGCCTGCGGCCGGGTCTACCCGGTGCCTGAGTCGGCCATGGATGCGGTGACCGGACTTTCCGGCAGCGGTCCTGCCTATATCATGCTGGTGATTGAATCGCTGGCCGATGGAGCCGTCCGTCAGGGCCTGCCGCGTGACTTGGCGCTTGAAATGGCAGCCATGACCGTATACGGTTCGGCAGGGCTCGTCCTGGAGTCAGGAAAGCATC
>JAWSUP010000374.1:0-4292 GCA_033549405.1 Bacillota bacterium
CCTGGATCGGATCAGCGACATGATGGGTCTTTTTCATGCTGTTATATTTGCACCAGAAGACTTGATGCTGGTCAAGGAAGGCCCGTCGACTAGAAGAAGATATCTTGATCTTCTTATTTCACAGGTAAGGCCAAGCTATTTTGTACATCTGCAGCAATATTCCCGAATACTGACACAACGAAACAAATTACTCAAAGAACTGCGCGACCAGGGGTTTGGCCGCAAGAAGAAGCCCGACGAAATGTGCGCATTGCAGATTGACGTCTGGGATGATGCCCTGGCTCAGGAGGGCGCAGCCTTGATCAGGCAACGGCAGATTTATTGTGATAGAATCGCTAAAATAGCGCAATCAGCCCAGCATAAAATATCGTCCGGAAAAGAGGAACTTTATGTAAAGTACAGGACAGTATCCGGAATAGACACAAATAAAGGTGATAAAGAGATTTTTCAAAGCTATTTGGATAAACTGAAAACAATGGTTTGCGATGATATAGAAAAAGGACTGACGATGGCGGGCCCGCATCGGGATGACCTGGAAATGTCCCTGGATGGGGCTGGTCTCAAGCCGTTTGCTTCTCAGGGGCAGCAGCGATCAGCCGTACTGGCATTAAAACTGGCAGAACTCACCATTTTAAGAGAAGACACTGGTGAAACCCCTGTCTTTTTACTTGATGATGTCATGTCTGAACTGGATGAGAGCAGAAGAACAGGACTATTAGAAAATATTCATGATGCACAAGTTTTTGTAACCTGTACGGATGCTGAGCAAATAGTGCGCGAGATGTCAAAATATTCTGAATATGAGACTAAGAAAGAAAACATAGCACTGTCATTTTACCATGTTGAAATGGGACAGGTCAGCGTCAGGGGCGATCATCCGCAATAGCGGTAAATGATATGAACAATGATCTGGTTATCTCGATTATATGGCGGTGCAGCTGTGAATAAAGACTGCGAAACTCTCCTCAAACAGAGGGTTTCGTGGTATAATTAGAACGTTAAGCATGATGCAGATAAGCAGATTGATGCACTGATTGAAGCGTTGAGAAAAGGAGAAAATTCCGGATAAGGAGGGACTGCGCGTATGTATATACATATAGGCGGTACATATGCCGTATCAGATAAATATATACTGGGAGTCTTCGACTTTGATGGGACGACCCAGCCAGGATCCGACACGATAGAATACCTGCGCAAAGCCGAGATGGACAGCAGGGTGGAAAGTGTCTCGCCGGATCTGCCGCGATCATTTATCGTGACGCTGGATCGGGTCTATTATTCGCCGATAGCCGCTACCACAATCCGCCGTCGAATGGATCGTGCGGTCGATGCAATCAAGAGCGGCAGTTGGCTGCATGAAGATCAAGTGGTCACATGACCCTTTAACAGCAAAAGACGAAGCTAGATGAACCGCTGAAATAAGCGATCTGATTTGAAGCAGCATACCAGGAAGGTGAAAGAATGAGTAAAGAGAGCCTCGACAAAGGTCGGAATGGCGAAGATACAAATAAACGAGATGAACGGCCAGGTTTCGAACAGGCGGACGATCTCGATCAGGTTATCAATATGGCCGACAACCCGCATGCATTGACAGATGACGATTTTAAAGAAGAAATCATCGAGCATAATGCAGGCAATGACTCTTATGATACGACCAACCGCTCCCATTACAGTGAGAGCGATATCCAGGTCCTTGAAGGACTGGAAGCTGTGCGTAAAAGGCCGGGCATGTATATTGGCGATACCGGTATGCGTGGATTGCATCACCTGGTTTATGAGATTGTTGCCAACTCTGTAGATGAAGCGCTTGCCGGACGTTGCGACGAGATCAAAATTGTGATCCGGCCGGACAACTCTGTTTTCGTTTCAGACAACGGCAGCGGCATCCCGGTTGGAATCCATCCCAAGATGGGTATACCGACCGTTGAGGTCGTCCATACCATCCTCCATGCCGGCGGAAAATTTGGTGGTGGCGCTTACAGCGTATCAGGCGGATTGCATGGTGTTGGCGCTTCTGTCGTAAATGCGCTTTCAGAATGGATGCAGGTCACCGTCAGAAGAAATGGACGGGCATATCGCATCCGCTTTGAGCGTGGATTGACATCAGAACCGCTCGCGGATATCGGAACCAGTGATGCAACGGGTACGACAACGGAATTCAAGGCAGATAACCGGATTTTCCCGAGCATCGAATATGATTTTGGCATGATGTTGACGCGTTATCGCGAAATGGCCTTTTTGAATAAAGAGATTACCTTGCACTTGATCGATGAGCGGGTCACGCCGGTTGTCGAGAAAGTCCTTCACTATGAAGGCGGTATCGTCTCCTTTGTCGAGTACCTGAATAAGCACAAACAAGCTTTGCACAAGATGCCGATCTATATTGCGTCAAAAAATGGTGATTGTTATGTCGAACTGGCAATTCAATATAATAATTCATATGTTGAGAATGTGTACTCCTATGCCAACAACATCGCAACCATCGAGGGAGGTACGCACCTGACCGGATTTAAGGCCGCTTTAACAAAGGTCATCAACGACTATGCCAGAAAGTATGGCATGCTCAAAGCCAGCGATAAGAACCTTCAGGGTGAGGACGTCCGCGAAGGACTCGGGGCGATTATCAGCATCAAGCTGCCGGAACCCCAGTTTGAGGGGCAGACCAAGACGAAGCTGGGAAACTCGGAAGTCCGGGGAATGGTTGAGAGCGTCATCAACGATAAGTTGACGGCATACCTGGAAGAAAATCCAGCGATCGCCAGAACTGTTATCGAGAAATGCCTGTCGGCCTCCCGGGCAAGAGATGCTGCCCGCAAAGCTAGAGAAATGACGCGCAGGAAAAATGCGCTTGATTCCACAGCTTTGCCTGGTAAACTGGCCGATTGCCAGGAGAAGAATCCGGAGTTCTGCGAAGTCTTCATCGTTGAAGGCGACTCGGCCGGCGGTTCTGCCAAAAACGGGCGTGAGCGCAAATACCAGGCAATTTTGCCTCTATGGGGCAAAATGCTCAATGTTGAGCGGGCGCGCATCGACAAGGTTTATGACAATGAAAAACTGCAACCGGTCATCCTGGCCTTGGGCGCCGGAATTGGCTCGGATTTTGACCTGCACCGGATACGCTACCACAAGGTCATCATCATGGCTGATGCCGATGTGGATGGCGCCCACATCCGGACGCTGCTATTGACCTTTTTCTTCAGGCACATGCGCCCACTGGTGGAGGGAGGCCATGTCTATATCGCTTGTCCGCCGCTTTTCCGGGTCTATGAAGGAAATAAGTCCTTTTACGCCTATACAGAAGACGATGTCGAAGAGATCAAGGAGCAGACCGGCTGGAAGGATCCCAAACTGCAGCGTTACAAAGGCCTGGGCGAAATGAGTGCAGAACAGCTCTGGGAAACCACTATGAACCCGGAAACCAGAAAACTTCTCAAGGTTGAGATGAGCGATGCACAAGCGACCGATGACACCTTTACGCTCCTGATGGGAGACAAAGTTGAACCGAGAAGGGAATTCATCCAGAGCAACGCTAAATTTGCCCAGACGGACGTCTGAAGAACATGTCCAGACGGCACATAAAGCCAACAGTCGCCCCGGTGTTTCACGTGAAACACCGGGGTTTTTCGTGCTTGGAGAAACTTTTCCGGCGCAAGCAGGGCATCGCTTGACTGTATTATCGGTCCTGTCTATGATAAAATGCAGAGGATTCAGACAGATGGGTAACATGATCACAAGACGAGCTCAGACGCGGCAGAGGGAGAAATCATGGCGCAAATACTGGCAGTGGTTAATCAAAAGGGAGGTGTCGGCAAAACAACCACGGTTGTCAACCTTGCCACGATCCTGGCTGCCAGAGGAAAACGTGTCTTAATGATCGATGTCGATCCACAAGGAAATGCCACATCTGGCTTGGGCTTCGACAAAAAGAACCTGGGCAAAACTATTTATGATGTCCTGATCAATGACGAGCCTATCCGCAATGCGATCTACGACAGTGGACGTAAAGGACTGCACCTGTGCCCCGCCAACATCGAACTGGCTGGTGCAGAGGTTGAGCTCGTTGAGATTGTTTCACGTGAAACAGTCCTGAAAAGAGCCGTGCAATCATCCAGAAACATCTATGATATTGTCCTGATGGATTGTCCGCCATCGCTCGGGTTGCTGACAGTCAATGCCCTGACCGCTGCAGACGGCGTCCTGGTGCCAATACAGAGCGAATATTATGCCCTCGAAGGGCTGACACAGTTGATGGAGACCGTGACCCTGATTAAGCGCGGCCTGAACCCGCATCT
>JAWSUP010000375.1:0-4254 GCA_033549405.1 Bacillota bacterium
GCATCGTATCCGGCATGGACAATAGCACTGTTAGCCTTCGTCGTGCCTTCGGATACATCGCTTCTTTTCTCCAGCAAAACGACCGACAGCCGGAAACGGGATAGTTCGCGGGCAATAGCACAGCCGATTACACCGCCCCCGATAATACTGACATCATACATGCCATAACCTCCGATAAAATAACGCGGCAACAAAAAAAGCCGAAACACGCCTTACAGACGTCTTTCTGGCTCTCTTTTCTCAGCCGGACCGCATCTTGTTAGTTAGATTCTATTTTAGCGGAAGCCAGACTGCTTGTCAAAGCATGGTTCGGCCCGTGATTGTACAGGCAACCCCTCCGGGACTGCTTAATCTTGGATGTTTTTCTTAGCCATGGCTTCATTAAGCGCTTTGATAAATGTCGCCTCATCCGGTATAACCGAAATGAAACTGACAACACCATCGATCACGATCGTCGGCAGGTTGGTGACACCCAGTTCCTTCATGGCGACGATGCCTTCCTTGCTCTTGATTTTGTGCTCCTGATAGACGATGCGGCTGCCCAGTACGCCGGCGGCGTGTTCGACCGCTTCCATCATGTACTGGCAGGGCGCGCAGGACGATGAATCCAGCGTCACGACATCGACATAAACATGTTCAGGATCCGTGTAATCCGGCAAGTTGACCGTCACATCACCGAGCGGATCGCTCGATTCCATGAAGCAGGCGATCTCTCCGTGGATTAAAGCCGATATGGCGGCAACATTTTCCTGAGGGACGTCGAACGGCATGTCACAGCCAGGAGACAGGATAAATCCTCGGGTGCCGCCGATCTCCATACAATTCATGGCATCGTTGACGTTGTCAGCCGGCGTGCCAAACAGCATGGTCACAGTCAGGCGGATATTGCCGCCAAAGGACAAGCCGTATTTCCGGCAAATGTCGCGGACATAATCGAGCGGAATGTTTTCGTCGATGGACAGGCCGTCAGCATGGCAGCGGCACATCTCTTCGATATTATTGCGTGCATTGCCGCAAACAAAGAATGTGCCGGGCTTGCCATTTTCATGGACGAAATCGAAAACACGGGTCGCATAGGGTGTCACGAAATCTGCAAAATTCTGCGGCGAGATCTGCGAGGTCATGGGATCAACGACGGCAATGATGTCAACCCCGGCATCCAGATACATCCGGGCTGTTGCGATGTTGACCTGTGTGGTCAGCTCCATCAACGCGTGCACATTCTCAGGTTCATCGATCATCTGGTAGAAGATATCTGTACCCATCAGGTGCAGTGCCAAAGTGAACGGGCCTGTGATCAGTCCGTAGATGGCGATATCCTTGCCGGCGCCGCTGCAAATGCGCCGGACGGCCGATAGGACTTCCGGGAAACGGCCGTCTTCTGCGCCGGGTATTTTCAGGTCCGCCAGTGACTTGCCATCTTCCAGCGGGTGGCTGATCACAGCCGGCGGGTTGTTGGGAGACCAGTGCAGACGGCAACCCATCGCTTCGGCTTCCAGCTGGAGATCGAAAAGGGCCGGTAATCCATCCGGGCGATACTCGGCAATGGCCTTTTCGACGCCCTGGACGATCAGGTCCGCCGACTGCAAAAACCGGTCAGCCGACACTCCGATCAGGTTGGCAGCGTGGCAGCCGACAAACGGAACCCATGGAACCCGCGGTGTTTCCTCGTTATGCAGAGCTGCTAACACTAAATCCTTTGCGCGCATGAAAAATCCCCCTTGAACCTGTAAATGTAGTAATCACCTGATGTGGTCTTTGCGCGAAGTGTGCCTGCGCACTGACTTTAATCACAATGACCTTTATCATTGTCAGGTCAAGGGGTCTTGCTGTCTAAGTCATAGCCAACTTTTTTTGCACTTTCTTGCCTGATCCGGCCTGATTTATATGGTTGTCAGACGAAAAAGGCTGATCGCATTCATGTATAGGTCCATTTGAGTGCCGGATACAGCTGAACATATTGCTGGTAACGTTCGTCGTATACGTCTCTGGCTGATGCGTCCGGCAGGGTTTCGCTTTGCGGACGGACCAGACGGACAGCTGCCGTCAGGTCGGACCAGATACCGGCTGTCACACCTGCGACCAGGGCAGCCCCGAACGAACCGCCTTCACCGCTTCCGTAAACGGTCTGGACCGGCAACTGGAAAACATCGGCGAAGATCTGGCGCCATACTGGACTGACAGCTCCGCCGCCGGCCAGTATGATTTCGCCGGACTCCAACCAGTCAAGATTGGTGCCTATGATCAGTTCATGAACCTGACGCAGCGAATAAGCGACGCCTTCCAAGACGGATCGGGCAAAATGGCCTTTACCGTGCAAGCTGGTCAACCCGATAAAGGCGCCGCGCGCCTTGGCATCGTGCACCGGGCAGCGCTCTCCGGTCAGGTAAGGCATAAAAATCAGACCGTCAGATCCGGGGGCAACGCCTGCGGCTGCCTCGTCCAGGAGCCTGAAGGCCGAAGTGCCGGTCCGCCTGGCTTCAGCTTGCTCGTACTGGCCGAGAGACTGGTTGAACCAGTGATATGAACCGGCTGCGGCCAGAGTGACCCCCATGGCGGTAAAGCTGCCCGGCGCATTACCCCGGAACACCTGCAGCTTGCCGCCCGGATTGGACATGAATGACGGTGTGCCCATGGCGACGACGCCGGATGTGCCAAGGGTGATGCCGATCCGGCCGGCTTTAATCAGGCCAAGCCCGGTTGTCGAGATGACGGCATCACCGCCGCCGCCGCTGACAGGCGTGTCGAGCGGCAGACCGGTTGCTTTCGCAGCCCGACCATTGACATGGCCGGCTGTGGCTGTCGATTCGACAACCGGCGGGAAAAGGGACGGGTTAATATCGGCCATATTAAGCAACTCAGTGTGCCAGCGGTTATTCTTGACATCATAAAAGCCGGTGCCGGACGCATCTGACACTTCCGTACAGACTGTCCCGCTCAGGCAGTAGCGGATATAATCCTTAGTATTCAGAATCAGCCGAACACGCCGGTAGTTGTCAGGCTCAACCTGCTGCAGCCAGCGGATCTTACCGCCCGTGTAACCGGTCAGCATCTGGTTGTTGGTCATTTCAAGCAAAGACTCAGAACCACCCGCCAGTTCTGTCAGCTCCAGACACTGCTTCTCTGTTCGCTGGTCATTCCAGAGGATGGCACGACGGACAACCTGCATCTGGTCATCAAGCGCAACCATGCCGTGCATCTGGCCGGACAGCCCGACTGCTGCGATCAGTATCGCGCACAGGCCGGTATGACCTGTTCCAGCGCCTTGATGGTGGCACGCCACCAGTCAGCCGGATCCTGTTCAGTCCAGCCAGCCTGAGGAACATGAAGCGGATAGGCTTCTACTGCCGATTTAACGAGTTTACCGTCTTCCGCAACAGCCAATACTTTGACTCCTGTCGTGCCGACATCGATGCCAATCAGACATTTTTCTGCCATGTTGTACTCCCTCCTTTTAGCTGAACATCAAGTTGTTGACCAGTGTTTCCAGATACTCCTGCCGTCCGCTGCCTGTCGCCACCTCGCCTCTTGCCAATGCATATTGCTCGAGATCCGCCAGGCCGGCTTCACCCGCCAGAATACGCTGCCCGATCCCCTGCTGCCAGCTGGCGTAGCGGTCGGCAACAAACTGATCGAGTTTTCCGTCCCGGATGATGCGATCGGCAATTTTCAGACCAAGTGCAAAAGTGTCCATGCCGGCGATATAACCGTAGAAAATATCCTCCAGGCTACTGGACGCCCTGCGCGTTTTAGCATCGAAATTCAAGCCGCCACACGTAAATCCGCCGGCCTTGAGAACCTCATACATACCCCATGCAGCATCATAGACATTGGTCGGGAACTGGTCGGTATCCCACCCCAGCAGCATATCGCCCTGGTTGGCATCGACTGAACCGAACATGCTGTTAATGCGAGCAAGGCGCAGTTCGTGCTGGAAACTGTGGCCGGCCAGGGTTGCATGATTGGCTTCCACATTGAGTTTGAAATCTTTGTCCAGGCCGTAACGGCGCAGAAAACCGATTACAGTCGCTGCATCGAAATCGTACTGGTGCTTGGTCGGTTCCTTCGGCTTGGGCTCGACGTAGAAGTCGCCTGTAAAGCCGATACTGCGGCCATAAGCGACAGCCATGTGCATCAGGCGTGCCAGGTTATCCAGTTCAAACTGCATGTCCGTGTTCATCAAGGTTTCATAGCCTTCGCGTCCGCCCCAGAAGACATAACCGCTGCCGCCCAGTCGGACCGTCAGTTCAAGCG
>JAWSUP010000376.1:0-4240 GCA_033549405.1 Bacillota bacterium
GTCCGACCTGTCTGGCCGCTTCCGACAACGCATCAGCACCTGCCAGGCTGTCAACGCCGACGATCAGGCGGCAGCGCCGGTTCAGATCCAGCAGCCGGCGCAGTTTCGCTGCGCCGATGATCGGATAGGCGATGAAAATGTCATCGATGCCGGCCTGGACCATGATCTCAGCCTCGGACACCTTGGCGACCGTGATGCCCTGCGCTCCTGCGGCAAGCTGCATCCGGGCAATCTCAACGGTTTTGTGCGTCTTGATGTGTGGTCTGAGGGCGACTTGATTCTTTCTGGCCAGTGCAGCCATCTTGCGGATATTGT
Organism: Bacillota bacterium; assembly: GCA_033549405.1. GTDB lineage: Bacteria > Bacillota > Clostridia > Saccharofermentanales > UBA5734 > JAAYBY01. Next base: position 316 of record JAWSUP010000376.1, read on the forward strand.
TTTCGAGACGGTCGATATCGATAAGTATACTGGGCGTATCTGGCAACATGATTGTCCTCCATATTGAGATACCTGACGCAGCCAATCCAAAGCTTAAAGTGCTGTATGCTCTTAATGGAATTTGGTAAGGTGATGGCATGTCAGGCATCATAATCGATTGCTTTCAGCGTAGCATGGACTGCAGGCAGCGTCAATCTTGTTGTAATTTCTGTGACCGCCCATAATGATTACTCGGAGCACTGCCAGTTTAGCTGGAATTGCATCATGACCTCTTTACAGAAAAGCCGATTCATGAAAGAATTGATGCAAATGCAAACAAAGCATGGTCAATATACGATTATTATTTTACAATAATGGTAACAGGCAACGACAGGAAAGGCGACAGGCATTTATGAAAAGACAGATAGGAGAGCCAGGCAGCATAAGCATAATCATCTTGGCGGTCAGCTACCTGTTGACGCTGTTGTGGATGGGATTTATATTTCAGATGTCTGCCCAGGCTGGTCCTGACTCAAATGATCTGAGTGCTGGCATTACAGAAATAATTGTTGAGACGATTGAGCGTGTATCGCCGCAGGCGGACATAAGCGTTCAGGATCTCCATCGCTTTGTGCGAAAGTACGCCCACTTCTTCAGCTACCTGGTTTTGGGCCTGCTGATGGTCAACAGCCTGACTTTGAGCCGGCTGTATGCCGGGAAAAAGGGCGTAGCGCCTTGGTTTACGCGTTGGCCGTACTGGCGCATCTGGTTGATCTCCCTGGGCGTATGTGTCCTATTTGCCATCTCGGATGAAATCCACCAGCTGTTTGTGCCAGGCCGCGGCTGTCAGGTCACGGATATGCTGATAGACAGCGGCGGGTCAACGCTTGGGATAGGCATCTATGCGGCAGTGAAAATCATCGTGGACAGGAAGAAAAAGAGCAGAGGCCTGTCTGTCTGAGTTTGCCTGGCTTTGTATGAATGGATGCCTGCTGACAGAGAGAGAATAACGCGCAACGTTTCGACCGAATTAAGCTGCATAACAAAATTATTGAAAGAAATTAGTTACATGGTCGTTGACTGATGGATAATGGCGATGTATGATAAATTACGATGGCACGATACAGAATGGATGTGTTGTGTCTGGTCGCTCCCCCTGCGGGAGGTGTGGATTGAAATATGAAACGGATTGGATTGAGCACAAAAATGCGTGTCGCTCCCCGTGCGGGGTGCGTGGATTGAAAAAACGCAAGTTGCGTGATCTCATGGAAGACCATGTTGCTCGCCATGTGGTAGCTCGTAATGTAAAGAGAAACGCGGCAGTGAGCAGGTGTATTGTGGTGTGTCGCTTCCTTTGCAGTGATTGTAAAAAACTGTCAATCATCCATAAAACGTGATATGATATCTCATATCGAGTCCTAATTACTTGAATGGCAAAGCATGTAACCTCAAGGGTGATAGATATGATAAGAATATTATTTAAAAGCCATAAGCGTTTAGTTTGCCAAGTATTGCTTATCATCATGATAGCAACATTGACTAGCTTAACTGCTGCCTGCGTTAAACCGACGACAACGACGGCAACTACTGCGACAACTACAGTATCGACAACAACCAATACCACGATAGCTACTATCACACCTACACCTGAGCCAACCATCGAGCCGACAACAACGCCATCACCAACGCCCACCCCAACGCTGACACCGACTCCTAGCCCAACACCTGAACCAACACCGACGCCGGAACCGACTCCGTCACCTGCCCCGACACCGGTCACGGAAACCCGTCTGGGATTCGTCGTCAGTGTGACGGTCGGCGCGACAACGCAGATTGACATCGACTATGTGGCCATGTATACAGGCGAAGAAGCGATTGAAAAGGCGCTTGAAGATGGATCGGATGTTGTCGAGACAGATGAGCACGGAGACCATTACATACCCAACGATTACTACATTCGCAATAACAACCCAATGTTGCGGACATTTCCTCTGGCGGATGATTGCGAAGTCTATCTGATTCCGCCTCTTGGCGGACCGGATGCCGATCTGATGGTATCTTTCGAAGAACTGCGCGACGCCGTCCTTGATCGCCATCGCCTCATGACCGTTGAAGTTTACCAAGGAACGGTTGTATTGCTTGAGGAGTTCTATCTGCCATAAGCCTATAACTTAAAGTAGCCAGTTTTCCTTCCTGTACAGGAAAAGCCTGCGTGGGGTCGGCGGCATGAACAAGAATGTGTTTGCCCAGGATTATGCAGCAATTGATCGTGAAATTGAACGGCTGCTGCCTCTGGTCGATCATGGTGGTTATATCCCTTGTCCAGACCACCGCATCCCGCCAACAGCGAAATGTGAAAACGTTCAGTATTACTGCGACCTGCTGCGGAAGGTTATGGCTTCTCGCTGACGCTGACCAACTGTAGAAATCTGGTCCAAAGACAATGACGGGTGATATGGCGCATGGCATGTACGGCCATCAATTGTCCAGCATGTCATCCAGTGCTTTGCGGGTCATCCACTGGCTCAGATTCAAATTCTGCCAGTTGATTTGCTGCAGTTCATCATACTTGCTGTTCAGGTGTTCCTTGATGCTGCCAGCGACAGCAGGATCCGGATCATTGAGGAGAGGCAGTAAAGCCGTCAGGGCGTCATCGGACAATTCCTGTAGATAAGGCACATCCAGCTTGACAGACTGGTCGGCTGCGTTTTGGTACCACTCGATATTGTATTGGGCTATCCGCAGATCGGGGCTGATGGCGTTCAATACCAAGAAGGCCGCGACGGCTGCGGTGACAGAGAGCTTAAACAGAGGCAAGCGCGAGATAAACTCGCGCAGGATCAGGATAATGAATAAAGCAAGTATCAGCCACATGAAAGCGGTCGAGAGAAAACGCAAACGGGTCAAACCATAAGCGGTAACATACAGCCGCATGCGGGTCATGGCTGACAGCCACTGGATGAAGCTGCAGCCTGTGAGCAGCAGCACGAGCAGACGCAGCGCCAAGCCTGACCGATGCTCTCTGTCGGCCAGACGGATCGAAACGGTCAGCAAGGCCAGATTGAGCAGGCTGATCGCCAGCAGCTCAAAAAAACCGCTGCGGGCATATTCTGCATAGGTCAGGTGTTCGGGCAGCATCGCCTGTATGGCGCCGGTCAGATATTGAAATTGGATGACGGCAAAAAAGAGGTACAGACTGTTGACAGCGATCAGGATGGTGATCATAACTATCTTGGCTGTCTGCCGGATATCTCCGGGTTGAGTAAACAGCCCGCCCGACATTGGCAAATCGGTGACAATTTGTTTCTGTTGCCGGCCGCTTTCCATAATACTGAACACAAAGGGGGCGAGTAAAATAGCCAGCAGGCTCTGGCGTGCCAGCAGGCTCAGTGACAGACCGTCGAACCAGGTTTTCAACTGCGCCAGACGTTCGGCGAAAACTGCGTCTGCGGCTGACAGCAGACTGCCGGCGACCAGCAGCAGCGGCAGGGCGATCAGGATGCCGAACAGCACAGCTCCAATCTGCTTGCCCGCCTTTTTCTGCCGTTCAGGCAGATGGGTTTGTCGGTTAGGCCTGGGCAGGACGCTCCGGATCTGGCTGAGACAGTGAAATGGCCGGACCGGCAACGACAAACCGGCTTCCAGCCAAAAAAACAGCTGGTCCCAGTCGTGTGTGCCGATCCGATGCATAATAAGATATTGCATCAGCATCAGGATGACTAGAACGGGAAAATTGATCAGACGGAGGATGGGATTGGACCAAATGGCGTAACAGGCGGCAAGGCCAAGAATGACTGCCGTCAGGACAGTCAGGATCAGGCGGATGCGCAGCGGCCATTTTTGTCGTATCAGCGACGGGGTATCCGGAAAGAAACGTGACCGCAGTACCCAGACAAAAAAGAAGACTTCCGTCAGCAGCACAAACAGGAAAAAGCCAAAACCCCAG
>JAWSUP010000377.1:0-4226 GCA_033549405.1 Bacillota bacterium
CGACTTTCAGTCGCAAAACAATCCCCTGTACTTTAGTGCAGGGGGTGGTTTAGTTAATTAGAATGAGGATTTAATCGATGGAAAAAACTGAAATAGTATTAAAAGCAATTGCTGATAGCACAAGGTTACAGATCATAGTGCTCTTACTTCGGCAAAGTATTTGTGTTAGAGCCTTGGCTCGAAAACTGAATTTGTCGGAAGCTGCCATCTCTCAACATCTGAAGGTTTTACGGGATGCAGGCCTTGTTCGTGGCGAGAAACGCGGCTATTTCATGCATTATGACGTTGAACGCGAACAGCTTCGGCTATTAGCTAAAGAGATTGAAGCATTGTCCATGATTGAAAGGAAGAGATGTTATGCCGAGAGATCAGACAGAAAATAGACAGGCTACAAAAAGGCAGATGAACTCTGGGCAACAAGGGGCAATGAAACCGAAAGGAAAGCTCATCCCAATTTTCAGACGTCTTCTTCATTATGTATTCATCTATAAAAAATCATTGTCATTAATCATCATCGGGTTTATTGTTTCCTCAGCGCTCAGCCTCACCCCTGCGATGATCGTCAAGCTTGCGTTGGATCAGTATCTTGTTCCCGAAAAAACAGGATATCTCATTGCGTCAGGCATTGCTGTCATTGTCGCTGCACTATTCCAGGCCGCAATCGACTTTGCAACCAGGTATTATTCCGAGGTCAACGGACAGAAAGCGATCTACACGATCCGTCGCCAGGTATATGCCCACTTGATGGATCTATCTTTCACCTACTATGACAAAGCTCGCACAGGCGATATTCTTTCCCGCATGACCGCAGATGCAGAGACTCTCCAGACATTTCTGGGATTTGCCAGTGTAACCATTATCAGCAACATGATGTTTATTGTCGGCGTTTTCATTGTCATGCTCACCTGGAGCCTTCAACTATCCTTGCTCTATCTTGCATTTATTCCATTTATCATCTTTGGCATCGCCAAATATGCCTTCGGCTTGCGTCCGGCTAACAGCAGACTGCGGGTCATCTTGGGGAAGATGGGCAACGTCATGCAGGAACAAATTCGTGCCATGCAGCTGATCAAAACATTCGGCAGAGAAAAACAGTCGATCAGCAGTTGTGAGAAGGTCAACCGGCAATATATGCAGGTGGGAATCCAAGTCGGAAAGATAGTGTCCTTCTGGATGCCCTATGTATTTGTTTTTATTGGGCTAAGTACTGGAATTATACTTTGGTTTGGTGGGTTCAGGGTTGTTTCCGGGTCGATCAGCGTCGGTGTGCTCAGTGGATTTATAACCTATATGACCATGATGATGCGTCCGGTGAGACAGACTGGCATGCTGACCAATCAGGCGATGACTGCAGCTGCAGCTGCTGAACGCATCTTTGAAGTGCTTGATATCAAGCCGGAAGTTCAAAACAGTCCGAATGCAGTTGAACTTATAAACGTTCAGGGACTTGTTGAATACAAAAATGTCTCATTCTCATATGATAAAAAGACAGCTGTCCTTGACAATGTCAATTTTACAGCCTTGCCAGGAGAAACCGTTGCCATCGTCGGTCCGACCGGTGTGGGTAAATCAACCGTCATGAATCTGCTGCCTCGCTTCTATGATGTTTCCAGCGGTGAAATCCTGATAGATGGAGTCAATATCAAGGACTATACCATTGAAAGCCTCCGCGCCAATGTCGGCATTGTCATGCAGCAAGCTTTTTTATTCAACATGACCATTCGGGAGAACATTGCCTTTGGCAAACCAAAAGCAACGATGGCAGAGATCCGCGAAGCTGCTAAAGCGGCGCAGATTGACGATTTCATTATGAACCTGCCTGACCAATATGAAACGATGGTCGGTGAACGAGGTTCCAAACTTTCAGGCGGACAACAGCAACGATTATCCATCGCGCGAACTTTGCTTGTAAATCCGCCGTTATTGATTCTCGATGAGCCGACCGCCAGCGTCGACTCGGTGACCGACGAAAATATTATCGCGGCAATCGACAATCTCTGTAAAGGCAGGACCGTCTTTATGATTGCCCACCGGCTTTGGACATTAAAATCAGCTGACCGGATTCTTGTATTGGAAAAGGGCAAGGTGATTCAGAATGGGACTCATGAGGAATTGATGAGTGTTCCTGGTTTGTATCGCAGTTTGTTCACGATTCAGAGCGGCAGCGAGAGCTACGATCTTTCGGACTTGAAGGGGGACATATAACATGGCGGGAAGCAGTGGCCGGCCGGGCATTGGCGGCATGACAACAGAACGAGAGAACAAAAAACTGCGTCATGTTGATCGTCAGGCAGTGCGGACGATAGGCTCATATTTGGGAAAGTACAAGGGACAACTGTCTCTGGCTATGCTATTTATGATTATCGTCGCAGCAGCCAATATGCTCGCCCCGTATCTGTCCAAAATTGCTATCGACGATTATATCGTCAAGAAAAATTTGAGCGGGTTGAGCTATGTGCTGGTGGCGTATATTGTTTTATATGCAATTTTTTGGGTGGCATCATATGCCGGATCGGTCATTTCCCATAAAGTTGGCCATCGCATGATTGCTGACATCCGGCATGACCTCTACAAACATATTGTCGAATTACCGTTATCGTTTTTTAATTCAAGCCGGACAGGCGAAATCATGTCCAGATTAACGGGCGATGTCAATAATTTGTCTGAGCTGATTACAAGTGGCGTCACAAACCTGATCGGGGATTTTTTAACAATCATCGGGGTAACAGTGATCATGTTTGCCATGAATGCAAAACTGGCAGCGATCGTGCTGACCATTGTTCCCATTATCTTTATTGGAATTATTTATATAGGTCGATTCATGCGGAAAGCATATGGTTCAATACGTGAAATATCAGGCAAAATGAACGCTGGCGTTGAAGAAAACCTGGCCGGGATCCGTGTTGTCAAGTCTATGTCACAAGAATCTGAGAATAAGAACTCATTTGAAAAATTGAATATGGATACCTTTAAGGCACAAATTAAAGCTTCAGGAGCAACCGCTCTGATTTTTCCATTTATGTCCTTGACATCTGCGATCAGTACGGCTCTTGCTGTCCTGTTTGGCGGTTTAATGATCGTTAATGGTGAAAGTGCCATTACCGTAGGTGTCATTATGGCCTTTATCAGCTATACCAACCGCTTTTTCATTCCGCTGCGGGACATCAGCCAGGTTTACGGTGTCTATCAGAACGCCGCAGCATCAGCAGAGCGGATCTACAAGTATCTGAAGCTGCCGAACACAATTCAGCCGCCCAAACAACCGGTAAAACTGACCTCGCCTTTGAAAGGTGAGATTCGCTTTGATCAGGTCAGTTTTGGCTATGAACCAGGCAAGAATATTCTGGAGAATTTTGAGCTTGAATTGCCGGCCGGCCAAATAACAGCGATCGTTGGTCCGACTGGAGCCGGAAAATCAACATTGATCAGACTGATTCCGAGACTATATGATGTTGGCAGCGGCGCTGTCAGAATTGATGGGATTGACGTGCGGGATATGGATCTTGATGATATTCGCAAATACGTTATGTTAGTACCGCAGGATGTATTTCTGTTTGATGATACGATCCGGGAGAACATTCGCTATGGCCGGTTGGGTGCCAGCGATGAGGATGTGGAAAAGGCAGCATTATCTGCCTGCGCAGATGACTTTATCCGCAAGCTTCCCCAGGACTACGATACCCAGGTTGGAGAAGGCGGAGGTCAGCTATCAGGAGGCCAGCGGCAATTGATTGCATTTGCCCGTGCGGTTCTGGCTGACAGACCGATTTTGATCCTTGATGAAGCGACATCGAGTGTGGACGCATCAACTGAGATGATGATTCAAAAAGCGCTCGACAGACTGATAAAAGGAAGAACGGTGATGATTATTGCACACCGGTTCACGACACTGAGACGTGCGCAGAAAGTGCTGGTCATTGAAAACGGTCAAATTGCCGGATACGACACACACAAAGCACTTCTTGAAAATTGCAGCCTCTATCAGGAACTCTATAACCGGCAATGGTCAGCAGCAGAAAACAATATCCCTGTCTGAGTTGTGACCAATTTCGTCAATCCTTCGCGAAAGAGAGCCTTTAATAGCCTGACGATGCCTTAATATCTCCCGTATGTTTTGGCAGCGGCGACATAACGGCGAACATTTTCCGGTGGCGTCAGCGCTCCGATGCCTTCTTCACTGAATAGAATGAAACGGCCGCCCACTTTGGCCGCTGCCATGCAGCGCA
>JAWSUP010000378.1:0-4214 GCA_033549405.1 Bacillota bacterium
CTGCATTGCTTCCGGTCCAATCACCTATACTGAGTTAACCCGATAGCCACATTAAGTAATAAGTTCAGGTAAGCTCACGATCGCTACATCCCCTTCTCTACAAGAATGTATGATTGGTGTTTCTTATTTAGGATTTCAATTATAAGTATTGAATATATTTTACATTCACAGACCGGCAGCACCTGTTCGGTCGGGCAGAAAATTCAGAAAAAGCTTGAAGCTGATGGACGCCAGGTTACACTTTTGCGAATGAAACCGTTCTATATCGTTAACCACCCGGTCGCTGAGGTCGTGGCGGCAGCATACCAACTCGTTTTTGGTAGGCGATATATGCCTCCCCAAAAACTTTTCCAGGATATATTTTTCCTCGATATAACACACCTAACAATATTTTAACCAGAGTCATCAGGATTCCTTATCGTATCTGTTATACGATATTGATGAAGGTGATGAAATGGAGCGAGAAACACACATCTATTTAGCCGATAAGATTCATGAACGCCTGGTACTGGATTTTCCCATGGCTTTTTCCCGGGACTTGTTCCGAATAGCCAACGTGGAACCGGATCAGCTTTGCCAATCGATCTTGCATCCGCATTTTGCTAACTGGTCGTTTGCATACATTGAAAATCAAATTGCTCTGCTGGCGGAGGAGCGTCTGTGTATCGGAGACAGCATCCAGAAAGACTTCGTGGTCCGCCTTGGCCGGATCACACATTATCTCTGCGATTTCTTCTGTCAAGTTCATATCGGTAGCCGGCTGTTACGCGTCCGTGAGCATGTTGCGTATGAAGGTTGTTTGAATCAGGTTATCCAGGAACAACCCAGATACTTTGACAGGATCTGCCGGTCTGCTTCACCTCCCGCAGCCCAGCCTGCTCTATCGATCCGCCGGCTGTATGATCATTGCCTCCATCAGTATCTGCAGCAGCCGGTTGGCTTTGAAAGAGATATGAAAGCAGCCACCTGGATATCCGTTCAATTGGCCGGCAGCATTATGCAGCAGTGCTTGAATAACGCCGGTGCCGTTTCGCTCAGGCTCAGCAGCATATCCGCCTACTTGTAGCGACACAGGGGATTACCTACTACAACAGAAGTCAGTGCTTTTTCATTCTCGAATAAAAAACGCGTTCTATAAAAGGCAATTTACATCTTCGACTGCCACCATCCGGTTTTCCAATCGGTAAGAACACCCAGATTTTATGTCCTTTGGGAACACCCAGAAGTTCACAAGCTTGTTTTTGGACATCAATCTTGGTCAACGGAGAATCCAACCATACCGATGCATAACCTAGTGCTGTAGCCGCAAGCAACATAGTGGTTGTTGCAGCACTGTAATCTTCCACTTGAAAAGATGTTTGCTGCATAACCGGTGCAGAATCAGTTACCACAGCGATTACGGCTGGTGCGGTCTTTATGCCTTGTGTAGGGACTAGTTGACGTAATTGCCCGAGTACCGGTTCCGAATCGATAATAACCAGAGACACCACCTGAGCATTGCAGCCTGTAGGTGCAGCTAATCCTGCTGCAGCTATTTGCTCGAGATGCTCTCTGGGAACTTGATCAGACAAAAATCCATCTTTGTGGGAATAACGCAAATGCACAACCTCGAAAAAGTCCATAATCCACCTCATTTTACATGCAACGAATTGTTTTTCTATTGATTATATTTATACCATAAGCCCAGCAATTCCACTTATGCCAAAATTCAATACATGTTATGCTCTTTTTTACAGGCCAACGATCGGCAGGCTCGTTTCGATTTCCTGCCGGCTGCCGACCATGATGTACAGATATAATCCCCGGGGATCCAGAGCACCCATCAGCGCACGCAATTCATCAGGCGAAAATGAGCCGCGGATCAGGAGCGGTTTGCCGGCTTTCTGGATTTTTCTGAAGTAAGGAATCATCTGGCTGACCGGCGGTCCGGAGACATCGTTATTGACCTGGAAACAGCTGATCTCATGGATATCGAGAAAATCATCAAGGAGGAACATGGAAGACGAATGCAGATGGATCATGCAGCATTCAAACTGGCTGGCGATATACCGGTCGATGGGCTGGAGAAACTCACGGTATCGTTCAGGTGAATATAGGCTGGTCGCATCTTCCTGCAGCCTGACGATCGGGCCAGGAGACCAGAGCTGGTATTGCGCGTCAAAGCAGCCGCCTTGATAGCGCGGAATGAGTGCGGCAGAAGCATGGATGATCTCAAGAAAAAGGTCGGCCACCTGCCACAAGAGATGCCTGGATCTTTCCGGTTCATCGATGAGGTCATAGATGCTCTGGCTATGACCCCGTAAAGTGCCGGCAATGTCTGACGGCCCGTACAAAGGCGGCGCGCTGACCGGAAATGCGCCCCGGGCCTGCGTGACCAGCGTCCTGATGAATGAAAGGTACACCATAAACCAGTTGTTTTCCTTGTCTAGACGGAGCCGATCCAGCTGATCCCAGGGCAGCACACGCTCTTCACCCAAGGTGCTTTCCGGTAAAATCCTTATTTTGTTGCCCAGCATGCCGGGGATCCAGTCTACTGCCTGGGAAGGCGACGCACCGCGGATGATATCGTCCGGTATGTGCTCTCCTTCCTGAAGCAGCCTGATCTGGTCAGCCATGAAATTTTCCGGGACGATCCGGTCCGGTGTCAGATACCTGTATGCCAGCCACTTCCTGCTGGCCTCAAACTCGGTCAGCGGAAACCAGGTCTTGTATGAAAAACCAACCAGGGGCCGGTCAACAGGATCCATCTGCCAGAACTGGCGATATCGCTTGATTTTATAGGGATGGTTGCCAAACCGCTGATCCATCAGGCGATCCTCCTGTGCTGCGTTCATGAGTCCGGTCTCAGCCGAAAACATGCCGTATCCGATCACAATAATGCTGGACCATTTCCCAGTCCATGCCGCCGACACTGCGCAACGCCTGGCCATATGTGGCTCTCCAGGGGGCAATGCTGCCCCGCCAGGTGCCAACCTCGATGGGAAACATTACCTTGCGGCTGGCGGCCGGTCATATGGTTGTTTATGCATGATGGCCCTGAATCGTTCACGGTGGTTCATGGCGCACCCTCCTCATATCACTCTTCATCATGTAATCATCCTGGCCACAGGCTGTCAAGTCTAAGATAGGCTCAATGCAGCATTTTCGCTTCAGATCCCGAAAGCACCTGTTTTATCACCTGTTTTCAAGGTGCGCGAAAGGCACAACAAGATCCTGGTCGTAACAATCTGTCTGACCATGCCATTGGAGAGCTTGTTCAAAATGATTTGCGGTCGCTGGGATTTTGAAAATTCGATATTCGATGCATAATAGATTCTATAACGCCTTCACGGGAAACTACGGGGGCTTTTTCATGTAATTGCTTGCGGTTACCCTTGCCGGATGTGCTCCTGATGCTACTGAATCTATGGCAACAACTGCGATGACCACAACAAAGATGATGTCTGAAACCACAATGGCAACAACTACAATGACCACAACAAAAGAGATGACTGAAACAACGATGACCACAACAGAACCATCGATGATGACATACAAGGACTTGACTCCAGCTGAAGCTAAGGCATTGATCGATACCACACCAGATCTGATCATCATCGACGTGTCACCAAGCTATGCTAATGGCCATCTGCCGGGTGCAATAAATTATTACGTAGGTGATGGCTCTTTGGACAAGGCCATACCAACACTTGATAAAAGCAAGCCATATTTGGTTTACTGCCACGTTGACAGTGCAGCAATACTCGGTGCCCAGAAATTAATTGATGCAGGATTTGAAACAGTTTATCGACTCGAGGGAAATTATGCAGCCTGGGTTGCTGCAGGGTATGGTATCGAGAAATAAGGAAAGCAATTGATCCGCTAAGCTCAACAAAATAAATTTCGATAAGCCTTCTCGGAGAACCGCGAGGGCTTTTTATTTGCCATCGAGGTGATCCTGATGCCCCTGAAACCAAAACGTCCCTGCTCTTATCCCGGTTGTCCTAACCTGATAACCAGCAGGTTTTATGATACGCATATGGTGTTTTATCTGCCCGTGCCAACGCAGAACATCGTCGTGATCGCCCGACTGATATACGTTGATCGAGATATTAGCACGCAACTATTGCATACAGAAGTACTTGCTGATCTTATGGATAAGATAGCAGAAGCCGAAGATCAGTAAGCGTATAAACCAGCACACCTGTACGGAAGAAAGATCCACTGTTAAGCTT
>JAWSUP010000379.1:0-4206 GCA_033549405.1 Bacillota bacterium
TGGAAGGGAGGCTTTTCTGTTAAGGTAGAATCATCCGCATGACCCAGCGTTACCAGCACATTAATGCCAACACTGGGTATGCCGTGTTCGCGCAGGGTCGTCATACAGTCTCGCAGGCAATCGCAGCTTTTCTTTACATCATGCAGTGGATAATATCCTTGAACTGCATATTGTTCAAAGATCGCAACCTCATCAACACAAGCCTGGTGCTGATCAAACAGAGCCAGTAGCTCGTCGAACGAAGCTCCGCCGGGATATCCATTTCGGGTGATTCTGTACGATAATTTCATGCTAACCTCCTGGGTAAAAGCACCGCAACTGCCAGGTTGGTCCGGGAATGCAGATCGATATCAGATTTGTATCCGGCATTTCATATGCAACCACCAGATCATTTTCTGTCGTTGTGGCTGTCATGTACGGACTTCCGGACCTTCAGACAGTCCAGCAACACGTCAGGAAAATCGACGGTCATCCCGTCTGCACCCAGATCCACAACATGATTCATCATCGCTGTATCTTTGACACCCCAGACGCGCACCTCCAGATTATGTTCATGCGCTTTTTTAATGGTTTCGACATCGAGGCTGTCAGCCCTGGGACAGATCTGTGAAATATGATGATCAACGCAACACGCAATGGTTTGATCGTTAAACTCCTTGATCAGGTATCCGGCTCTCACGGAGGGTATTCTTTCGATCATACCTCTGATGCGGTCCAGTTTAAAGGAAATGACTGTATAATCGTCCCTGCTCAGATGGTGTGATTCGATCAGGTCAGCAATGGCATCCTCGAGTCCGCCTGCTTTTATTTCCAGCGCCAGATGTATTTTACCTCCATAGTCGCTGAGAAACTGATCCAGTGTAACAATTCGCTCGTTCGCAAAGCACGGTGAAAACCAAGAACCAAAATCCAGCATCAGCAGCTGCTCATAGGTCTGATCTTCCACAAGACCCCGGCCATTGGATGTTCTGTCGACCAGCGCGTCATGACACAGAACCAGTACTCCGTCGCTGGTGCACCGGATATCTGTTTCAATACTGTCAACACCCATATTGATTGCTAATCGAAACGAGGGATGTGTGTTTTCAGGTGCATAGGCACAGGCTCCCCTGTGGCCAATAACATCAAATGCTTTCACTGATCTATCATCCTTCCCAGAATCTCATGGTTGCTGCATAGGCTTACCACGCTGTCCAACCGCCGTCAACAACTATGTTGGAGCCCGTTATGAACGATGATGCATCGGAGGCCAGCAGAACAATGACCCCCAGCAGCTCCTCAGGCTTTCCGATTCGTTTGAGCATGGTCTTGCCTGCGAGTCTGCGGGCGAAATCGATCTTCGCAAGGGCTTTCTCGCCGGGGAATGGTCCGGGCGAAACGGCGTTAACCCTGATGCCCCGATCGGCCAGAAGAGCGGCAAAATAACGTGAAAGCTGTATGACGCCCGCTTTTCCGGCGCCATACATGGGAGGGCTGTTCAATCCGCTGTCACCATAGAGCCCTGGATCGGGGGAAACAATCCCATACATCGATGCAATATTAATAATACTGCCTCCCTGCCGCATACAGGGCACGGCCTCCCGAATACAGCGATATGTCACATTAAGCGTTCCATCAATCCCGGCTAACCATTGTTGTTCGTCGATGTTTTCCGGGTCTGTGCTGACACCTTTGCCGCCGGCGCCACCACCATAAGCGGCATTATTAATCAAAACATCGATCGCTCCCAACGATTGATGTATCTTGTAAAACATCATCCGCACCGCATCAGGCTGAGACAAGTCACATTGCATGTACCGGTGTTTGTCACTGTCCTGAGCCGCAGCAGATGCACAATGGATATCCACCGATACAACGTTGGCACTGCAATCAAGCAGACCTCTGCGCATGGCACTTCCGAGATGACCTTCTGCCCCTGTCAGGATTATATTTTTACCTTCGAGGGAGAACAGCTCATTCATTTTCTTTTCCTCCTGTCGCGCCGGTTTCTGAGACATCATACGAATTTTATCGAATAAAGGTCAGCGTCACTCATGCGAATGTGCAATCTGACGGGCTTGCCGGCCAGACTGGAAACATCGGTTCCGCACGCAAAAACCACCGGCCGATCCAGGCTGTCGCCAAACAGCTCATACCCCTGGTAGCCTGGTATGGGATGATCCTCTTGATCGTGAATGTCTACCTGAACATACCCGATCGCTGACGTGGAAAAGTTCATTGTCAGCCGACTGCCGTCAAATATCAGCGGTCGGGTCAACAATGAACCTGGCTCACGGGCTGCGCGATATGAGATAAAGCCATCCTTGCGGATGGTATACCGGCGCAGAACGCTGTTGACTTGCTGGTGGTTCTCAAAAGCAAAAAAACTTAGTTCACCGGCAGTGTTATCAGGATCATCAGCGGTTGTTTCCGCCAGACCCCATGAACAGTAGCAATCGCCGTATACCCAGTTGTACCGGCGTTCTATGCCTGGAGCGATGAAAGCTTCATCCCACCTGTTGAAGTGTACGCCGTCCCGGCTGGTAATGAGTACACAGTCGGTAATGGCCAGACCTTCGCGCGGATTGTGGTCGAAACGAACCTTGCGATGTTCCGGATTGGGCAGATAGTCATAGCTGGGACTCCAGATCAGCCGTTCCACATACCGGGTGGCAAGGCCCAAAAACATATGGTCTGCGCGGTGATACGGCTGTATGCCATTGGTATAAAGCTCAATATCGTCGGTTGCGCAAAACTCCACCGGTTGAGGCCGGGTCCATTGTCTAAAATCCTGCGAAACCGAGTAGCGCAGAGTCCGCATTCTTTTCCTGGCTCCATCGTCACTGCGATACCTGGGATAACCCTCGCGCCAGTCTCTCATATACAGGATATATTGCTGCGATTGCCGATCCCAGAAAGCACAGTTCATTGAATCAAACATGCCGCCCCGGTGGATTTCGCCGCTGTAAGTAAAATGGATACCGTCCGGACTCTTATAGCTGCACAGAATGCGCTCGCGCTTGTTGTCGGCTATTGGGCCGTTGTCGGCAATGGCTTTAAAGCGTTCTTCTTGTGGGCACGACGGGTTTGCATCGGCAAAAACAGCAAAGTTATCTGTGTTCTTCGTGTACCCGCCCCTGGCCAGAATGATGTTGTTATGGGTATTACCATCGAATGGGACTATGCCCAAGTCAGGCTTCGTAAATGATCTGCCGCTATCGTGGCTCACAGCGCAACAGGCATATGATTCAGGGTGGGCATCATACTGACCGGTTGCTTTGTCGATCGTATTACAGGCTTTGTAATACAGCCGAAGCGTATCCTGATGACGGAGGATGACCGGATACATGCATCCGTTGCCTTCCCAGGCCGCATCGCAGACCATGACAATGCCCTTGTCCCGGGGAGAATGCTGCCGGAGCGTGACTGTGGCTTTCTCGATCAGAAAATCATCCCAGAAAACCTCTCTGCGGTTGCCAATGTTAATCGGTGTGATCTGAATGGTAAACGCCTCCTTTTATGTCAATTCAGCCTTCTGAATCCTGAATGAGCTACCGGACCCCTGAGCAGCGAATCGACGCAGTCCTGACGGATAGCCTGTGCAAGAATAGAAAAAACATCGCTTACTGCTGCATCATAGAGGCTTACGACATCTGTCGTATGGGCGGTCGTGGGGTAGATGGAAACACCGCCCAGAAAACCGCGTTCCAGCATCAATTGCGTATACAGCGTCCGCAGCGTTTCACTGTTGTCATACGCGAACTTGAAATGTGCCAGGCATGGATAGCCGTCTCCGGTCTGGATCCGCAGGCCATGCTCTGCCGCGCGCTCCTTCCAGACCGCCGAGACCGCTGTACCGATCTGTGCGGCGTGCTCGTGTGCTTTGACCTGTTCCATCTTCCGCAGGGTCGCAAGCGCTGCCACCGGCCCGATACCCTCCGTCCAGTAAGTGCTGCTGATGAAAGACCTGTGGGCGCCTTCCATGGCGGCCCTGGCGCCGATAACTGCTCCGATGGGATAGCCGTTCCCCAGCGCTTTGGCAAAAATGGCAATATCCGGACTGATTCCCAGTTTCAAGTGAGCACCGCCGAAGGTCAGTCGCCAGCCGATGGTGATTTCATCGTAGATCACCAGCGCACCGCAAGCATGAGCCCGATCGCGGATGAATTCCAGGAAACCGGGTTCGGGATCGTTCCAGCGGCACGGCTCCATGATCACCGCTGCCAG
>JAWSUP010000380.1:0-4190 GCA_033549405.1 Bacillota bacterium
GACCAACAATCTCGACCTTGACGGCATCCAGACAGTCATCAGCCTGCTGCAGGCAGCTGCCGGCAGTATGATCATCGTGTCACACGACCGGTATCTGCTGGATCAGGTGGTCACGCGCATCCTGGAAATTGATTCAGGCCGGATCATCTCTTATTCAGGTAACTATTCCTTCTATCGTGATGAAAAGCAAAGGATTTACCAAGCACAGCTGAGCAACTTCATCGAAGGGAAAAAGCAGCAACGCCGCCTCCAGCATGAAATCCAACAGAAACGGCAGTGGTCAGATAAGGCACACCGCGATTCGACAAAAATGGACGCAAGTGGCAACAAGATGGGCCTTAAGGAATACAAGCGCGTCAAAGCCGGCAAGCTGGCCAAAAAAGCTAAAAACGACATCCGGCGCCTGGAGCGCCTGCAGACCGAAACAGGAGAAAAACCCAAAGAAGAAGTAAAACCCGTGTTTTCGTTCACCGATCAGGAGCGACACGGCAAACGGATTCTAGAGGCAACTGACCTGCAAAAAGCCTACGGAAAAAACCAGTTGTTCTCAGACAGCCATTTTTATCTGCTGCGCGGGGAAAAGGTCGCCTTGTTTGGGCCTAACGGCTGCGGGAAAACAACCCTGATCCGCATGATCCAGGGACGCGAAAGCGCATATTGCGGCAAACTCATCATCAGTCCGGGAAACTCACCCGTTGTCATGAGCCAGCAGTTGGACAGGCTGCCGGATGGTTGCACGCTCTTTGAGTATCTGGTGGCACTTTTGGGTAAACTCGATGGGCAAGATCGCGCTACTCTGGCTCAGATGGGATTTTCCCCGCGACACCTGCAACAGCCTGCCAGCAGGATCAGCCCCGGCGAACGGGTGCGCCTGCGTATCGCTGAACTGATCTTGTCCCGTCAGAATTTTCTGATTTTGGATGAGCCGACCAATTACCTGGACCTGCATGCCCGTGAACAACTGGAAGATGCTCTGGCGGCAGTCGACGCAACACTACTGGTCGTGTCCCACGATGTCTATCTGCTCTCACGGATCTGCGACAAGGTGCTGGCCTTTGAAGATGGCCGGATTGTCCGCCGGGAGGCATCCTTTGCTGAATACCTGGATCAGCCAGGCCGGTCGGTCAGGATCAGAGACCGCTTCTGACGCCTGCCGTTTCATGTTCGACCGCCGTATGGTAGGATAGAAAACAGCAAACACATAAGACGAGACCATACAGAGGCATGGTTCCTGGTGTTCTGGCAGTCATCAGCCACCGGTATCGGCCAGATGATTATGGTCAACGGAGGTCAGCCTGAAATGGAGAAGATACCCATCCTGCACATCCGCCCTTTCATTGTATCGGGGCTCATCGCCCTGTTATCAGCGGGTGCGATCGTCTATGGTCTATACCGGATGCAGGTGATCGGCGATTTCGATGCGCCCGGAATCATCCTGATCGGCGGTTTTCTGCTGTTGACTGCGTTGGTCATTGTGATTGTTTACGGTCTCCAGGAAAAGCAGTTCCGCAAGACCATGCGCCAGCCTCTGATGGCCTATTCCCTTGATGCCGCCTGGCTCCAGCAGAGCATCGCTAAAAATACAGCGGAAATCAAGGGACAGAACAAGCTGATGTTATTTGTCATGCTTTTTTTCTGCTTTCTGCTGGCGATCATTTTCCTTTTTGTCGGCGAGGATGGACCGATCGTCAGCCTTATCATGATCGGTCTGGCAGCATTCCTGTCCGTCTCAGCCTGGATCATCACCCGCTATCGTATCCGTAAGCTGCAAAAAGGCGGCAGTCACGTCCTGATCGGTCTGGATGGCGTCCTTTTTCTGGGCCAGTTCCATACCTGGGCATTGCCCGGAGGCCGCCTGGACCAGTTTTCCTATGATCCACCGCAACCGGATGGCGCCAGCGCAGGTGTCCTGAATCTGGTTTATTCACTTCCGGGCCGTTACAGCCGCACCCGGGCCAGGCTTCACGTGTTCGTCCCGCCCGAGCTGGACGAACAGGCACGACTGGCACTGCAACGACTGCGTCAGAAGTACGAAAAAAAACGACCAGCATCGGACAACTGACACTACCGATCAGCCTATAATCCCGATCTATGGTATCATGGACTTATCAAAATCTACAGGAGTTGACTCATATGAACACAAAGATTAAGCGACGCCGGCTTGGCCGCACAGAGCTGATGGTGACCGAGCTGAGTTTCGGTGCGATGAACCTTCGTCTGCTCAAGTCCTTTGATGAGGCCAGAACCATTGTCAATCATGCGCTGGATAATGGGGTCAACCTGATTGATACGGCCAGGGCTTACAAGGGCGATATTACCCCGGGTGTTACGCTTGAAAGCGAGCAGGTCGTTGGTGAGGTTGTCCGACAGCGGACGGATCTGACCGAGCCTCTTGTTATTGTGACTAAAGGCCACGCTTATACCATCCCCGATATGGAGAAGGATCTGGCCACCAGTCTGAAGACTCTGGGCATAACGGGTAAAGGTTCCCTGAAAATTGGTGATAATGAGATCCGCCTGATCTACCTGATCCACGGGATCAGCGAAGAGCGATGGGCTACAGTCAAATCATCGGGCGTCCTGGATCGGCTGCAGGATCTGAAACGCGAGGGTGTGATCAACCATATTGGCTTTTCCAGCCATTACCCCTTCGCTTCCCAGATAAAAGAAGCGATCGACACTGGTGTGTTTGACGTCATCGAACTGCCCTACAATGTTTTTAACCGCAGTCTGGGCGAAGACGGCGCACTTGACCTTCTGGCCTATGCGCACAAAAAAGATATCGGCCTGATCAACATGAAGGCCTTTAACGGCAATGGCATGGTACCTTTATACCAAGTCATCCGGGAATACATTCCGATCGATTATCCGGCCATGCTGCGCTTTTCATTGTCGAATCCGTTTATCACCACCGTCGATGCCGGTGTACGCTACCCGGCTGAGTTTGATGTCGATTTTCAGACTGCGACGGGTAACCCTCTGTCGGCAAGTGAGCGTTCAGCACTCAAAACCGAGGCAGACAAAATCGCCGGTCAGATGAAAAATGTCTGTCGCGAATGTATGCACTGCCTGGAAAAATTCAGTTGTCCAAATGCCGTCGATTTTCCGCGTATCCTGTCACTCTATTCACGCCACACCTTCTTGAGCCGGCAGGGCAAAGACACCGCGGAACTGATCGCACAGTACAATACGCTCGAACAAAATGGTGACGACTGTGTGGAATGCGGTGAATGCATGCCTTGGTGCGAATACCGCCTCAATATCCCTGTTCTCTTGAAAGAGGCGCACAAAATCATGTACCGGGCTTAAAGGCTAAGAGTCGAGCAGATCAAGCAGGCAGACTAAAGCCAGTCTGATCCTGCAGTCTGACTCTACTCAGCCGGATCACATTCCAGGATAGCTTCCCAAGACTGGCTTTCAGGTAATGATCTTCAATGGCCGCGTTGCCTTTGTTATGAGGCAGGACGGCATCCGGGTTGTCCTGCGTATTCGTTGCATTCAAGTCTTCATGTGCCAGGACCAGGTGCTGTCTGATCCGGAAATCTCCGATGCCGGCAAGCCCGCAGGTCAGCTGCAGATCTTCTGCCATATCCTTATTGACAGCAAATATGGTCAATCCATCGCCGGTTTCATCCAGAACGGCGACAGCATCCAGAACAGGAACATCCGTGAAATCCTTGCTGTCATATTTTGGCGCCGTGACCTGCGTCTGCAGAACCGTCCCGCGGCCGAAAACTGAGGCATGCAGAAAGGGATAAAAGATGGTCTGTCGCCAGGCCGGCCCGCCGTTTGCCGTCATGATCGGGGCAATGACATTGACAAGCTGGGCCAGGCAGGCAATTTTGACCCGGTCCGCATGCCGCAGCAGCATGATCAGCAGACTGCCGACCAGAAGGGCATCAGCGAAATCATAAACATCCTCAAGCTGATGAGGCGCGATCGACCAGGGTTTGATATTCTTATCCTGGCCATGACTGTGATACCAGACATTCCACTCGTCAAAAGAGAGATTCAGCCGCTTCTTGCTGCGTTTTTTGGCCTGGACATAATCGCAGATCGAGACAACCGATTGGATAAAGGCGTCCATATCCAGAGAACGGGCCAGGAAATTGGCATAATCGCGGTCGCTGTTGCCGTAATACGCGTGCAGTGAGATATAATCAACCTGCTCGTATGAATGGTACAGAACG
>JAWSUP010000381.1:0-3682 GCA_033549405.1 Bacillota bacterium
GCGGCAATTCGAACGGCTACGGGCGCTGCTGAGGTTGTCGGCTCTGGCGACAGCGTGCAGGCAGTCATGGAGAGTGCAAGTATGACAATCGCCGCTGCAATGATTCTGCTGATTCTGGTTTTCTTCATCCTGATATTCCTCTTTTCCGGATCATCACCGTTGATCCTGTGTTCTATATATTCCACAGATCAACATAATACAGAAAAGCGGCTTTGTCAATTCAAGCAAAACCCCCTAAAGCCCGGGAAACGATACCGGGTGGATGATGTGTTCTTCCTTGGGGTTGAATCCGGACAGGCGGCGATCACTGAGCATCAGACCCCGCTGGATGCTGAAATAGCCATACCGACGCCTGATTGCATCGATGGTTTGTTCAAGTTCCTTCTGGCGGCGATAAAAATGCGGATCTTCGAACAGGGCCAGCTGTTCCTGGCGAGTGGCCGTTACCAGGTCACAACCGCGGACACCCAGGCTGCGAATCGGGCTTTCCCAACTCCAGTGCCGTTCGAACAACTGCCAGGCCTGCTTGACCACATCGCGCGCCAGATCGGTGGCCTGCTCCATCTTCTGCTGTCGTTCGATCGACACCAGGCGGTTGTCCCTGATGCTGATTTGCACCGTACTGCAGCGAAGGCCGTACTCGCGCAGCCGCGCGGCCACACTCTCGGAAAGGACAGTCAGGACCAGGCGCACATCCGCGCCGCTATTCAGATCGCGGGGTGTTGTCGTGCTGTTTCCGACCGACTTGATGATCTCCCGCGCGTCCGACTGGTGAACGTCAGAGTCGTCAAGACCGCGGGCAAACAGCCAGAGCGTCTCTCCCCATTTGCCAAGCAGGTAGCGGGCATCCTTCAGGCTCAGGTTGGCCAGCGCACCAATGGTGCGGATGCCGATCCGGTTCAAGCGCCGCATCGTTGACGGCCCGACGTACAGCAGTTCCTGTACCGGCAAAGGCCAGACAATCTCGCGGTAGTTGTTCGGTGAGATGACGACGGTTGCGTCGGGCTTTTTGAGGTCACTGCCCAATTTGGCAAAAATCTTGTTATAACTGACGCCGACCGAACAGGTCAGTCCCAGTTCTTCCCGGGTGCGCTGTCGAATTCCGTCGGCCAGCGCTTGACCATCTCCGAGCAGTCTGACGCTGCCGGTCACGTCAACCCAGGCTTCATCGAGCCCGAAGGGTTCAACCTGGTCGGAAAAATCTGCCAGAATCTGGCGGGTCAGCCGCGAATAACGCAGGTATTTGGCATAATCCGCCGTCAGTACGACCAGCGCCGGGCATTTTTGTTTGGCCTGCCAGATGGCTTCGCCTGTTTTGATACTGTACCGCTTGGCAATTTCATTTTTCGCCAGGATGATCCCATGCCGATTTTGCGCATCGCCACTGACCGCCACCGGGCTTTCGCGCAGTTCAGGCCGGTACAGACATTCGACGCCGGCATAGAAACCATTGAGATCCGCGTGCAAAATGACGCGCGGCCACCGTGGTGCATCTGAATCAGATTTGGTTGACAGCATAGCCGGTCTCCCCTATAATGGTAAAACTATATTATGCAAGTTAACGTGCTCTTTCTTGCATATTGAAGATCAGGTTAACAATAACAGCCCTAACTTCTTAACAGGCCTTAAGGAGGGTTCTATATGTTGGAGTTCAGTCGGAAAACCAATCTTCTGGAGCAATCGGCTTACCGCTATACCCTGCAGGATGTCAAGGAACCGAATTTATATCGACACCTTTACGATTACGCCAACATCCCGAAGGTGCCTTTCAACCATCGCATCGTTCCAATGAATACACCGGATCAGATCTGGATCACCGACACGACCTTCCGCGATGGTCAGCAGGCTTGTTCGCCCTTCACGGTCGACCAGATCGTCCGTCTTTTTCAGCTGCTGCATAAGCTGGGCGGTCCCAATGGCCTGGTCAGGCAAAGCGAGTTCTTTCTCTATACCGATAAAGACAAGCAGGCCGTCACCCGCTGCCTGGAACTGGGCTATGAATTTCCCGAGGTCACCAGCTGGATCCGGGCCAATGAAAAAGATTTCCAGTTGGTCAAGGATATGGGATTGCGCGAGACCGGTATCCTGGTTTCCTGTTCCGATTACCATATCTTCAAGAAGATGAACCTCAACCGCAGCCAGGCAATGGAAAAATACCTGGGCATTGTCCGCAGTGCCCTGGATCACGACATCCTGCCCCGCTGCCATTTCGAAGATATTACCCGGGCCGATTTCTATGGCTTCGTCGTGCCGTTTGCCAACGAATTGATGAAGCTTGCCCGTGAAAGCGGCAAACTCATCAAAATACGGGCCTGCGACACATTGGGGTACGCCGTCTCATATCCCGGCGTCGCCTTGCCGCGCAGTGTTCCGGGGATCATCTATGGTCTGCAGCACTATTCGGAAGTGCCATCCGAATGCCTGGAATGGCATGGCCACAACGATTTCTATAAAGTCGTCGCCAACGCTGCCACAGCCTGGCTCTATGGCTGCAGTGGCGTCAACTGTTCTCTGCTTGGCATCGGCGAACGTACCGGCAATTGTCCCCTGGAAGCCATGGCCATCGAATACGCATCTCTGAGAGGAACAACAGACGGCATGGACCTGTCGGTCATTACAGAAATTGCCGAATTCTTTGAAGCAGATCTGGGTTATGAAATTCCACCGCGCACCCCCTTTGTCGGTCGCTATTTCAATGCCACCCGCGCCGGCATTCATGCAGATGGCTTGTTGAAAGACGAAGAGATCTACAATATATTTGACACGGCCAAAATCCTCAACCGTCCGGCCACAGTTGCCGTTGACTCCCATTCAGGACTGGCCGGGATCGCCCACTGGCTGAACAGCTTCTATGGACTTAAGGGAACCAATGCCGTTGACAAACGGCATCCGGTCGTGCAGGCAATCCGGGATGCCGTCGATGTTCTGTATCAGGAAGGGCGCAATACTGTTATGGGCGATGGCGAACTGGAGGAGATCCTGCAGCGGGTTGATGAAGCATTTTTCGACACCGTTACCGACCATCACCGGAAATCAAAGCGAGAACGGACTCAGCAGAATCTTTGAAAAAAGTGTGGCTGTAAGAACAGATCAATCAGGCGCAGTGATGGCAGTCGGAAACGGCTGCCATTTTCTTATCACAGGTGACCAGTCGGGGCAGTTCAAAGCTGTACACCCCATGCTGTTGACCTTTTTCATCGCTCGCTACACGGCTCATACCGACCGGAAAAAAGACTGCCGGTTGACGCGGTGACTGTGTCAGACGCGGCAAAGAATCTTGTGTCGGATCGGGCAAAAACCGGTCATCCGATCGAGATGGGCGCCGGTGTGCATCTCTTGCATCAGCTTCTGCAGCCAGGCTTCTAAGTTTTCTGCCTGCTGCTTCTTCAGCGTTTTTTTCGATAACAAGCAGGTATCCCGCTACAACGGCAAGCAGTATCAGCGTCAACCACAAAAGCAGATTAATTTCCGGCATACAGCACCTCTCTTTCAGCCAGGCACGACGATCAAACATTTGTTCGTTTTCTATGATATCACCCTTTTTATTACTTGTCAATACCTTAACAAACATTTGTTTTGTCAGTTTTTTTTGTCATATGCGCCAGAAATTCCACAGCTTTTTCCGGCCAGTCATATGTGTCGGCGTCCGTCTCTGCTCACTGCTGACCGCACATAAGCGGAT
>JAWSUP010000381.1:3692-4189 GCA_033549405.1 Bacillota bacterium
AAAAACACCCTGCTGCTGCAAGGTGCTCCTATTGACGGGTTATGTGGATTCGGGCCAGTCGCTGCCGGGTAATCCCTAAATATCTGCGACTCTGTAAGACAAGGTCATTTCTTGCAGATCCGATTCCAGGCGGCGATAGCGCACGCCCGCATGGTCCATCATGCGTTTGGATGCTTTGACGCCATCTGTTCCGGCATATTTATCAGATATGTACACAACCTCGCGGATTCCCGACTGGATGATGGCTTTGCCACACTCGTTGCAGGGAAACAGCGGCACATAAATGGTGCAGTCCGCCAGATTGAAGCCGACATTGTTGAGAATCGCGTTCAACTCGGCATGACAGACATATGGATACTTCGTCTCCAGAGGTTCACCTTCCCTGGCCCAGGGAAAGTCGTCGTCACTGCAGCCGATCGGCATGCCGTTGTATCCGACAGAGACAATCTTGTGCTGGCGGTTGACGATACAGGCGCCAACCTGTGTGCTGGGGTCCT
>JAWSUP010000382.1:0-4185 GCA_033549405.1 Bacillota bacterium
AAACATATCGATTTTATTAATGATTTTAATCGCTTCAAGTGCCGTATAACGCCAGTGCATATCAATGAGTATCTTATTGCTTTTGCCAATTGCCTGTCTCAATGCCTCTATCTCGTCAACGATGTGTTCTTTATCAACGATGATCGGAATTTTGATTGCGTCAAATCCTTGATCGACCCACTGCTTTGCCAATTCAATGCGCTCTGTTCGCGTTGGAAGCGGAAGTCCTGAAACATAAGCCTTTATCTTAAGATTTTTTGAAGAACCAAGCAATGAATGAACCGGTAAATTTAGTATTTTCCCTTTGAGATCCCATATCGCAATATCGACCGCTGCAATGGCATCCAAGTAGAAACCGCCAAAAAAACCTCTTACGTTCATGGCATTATACAGGTCTTCATAGATGCTGATAACATTCATGGGATCTTTTCCGACAACCAGGGGTTCAATTATTTGTACGATGATTGCTTCTGCAACCTGCGGGGCGACAACAGTCACACATTCCCCCCAGCCATATGCCCCGCTGTCGGCATATACTTTTACAAGCAAGCTATTGTCTGTCAGGCTGTAGATGCTTGAATTGCTGTGACGGATGAAATAACCGTTTGAGGTTATGATATCTTTCTCACCAAGCTCGCCTAAATAAGGCGTATCACGTGGCAGTGAAAGTTTGTAACACTCGATTTTTGTTATTTTAACGCTCATGCTTTATTCCTCTGGCTTATTCTGTCAATAAAGGTTCCAATTGTGAATAAAACGCAAAAAACAATTCATCATCGTGTTGATCTGGAACAAAACCAGGCGCACGACAATAATCTGTATCAATGATCCCACGCATCTTCAGAATGCGCTTTTCATAGTGGTTCAACATTTCTACACTTTGCCTGATGTGATTAAGCAATGGCATCAGAGCATTATGTAAAGAGACTGCTTTACTGCGGTTGCCGGCGATATAGTTTTGGTAGATTTTGACGTATACTTCCGCAAATGCACAGCCTGGCATAACACCAAGTGCACCTCGGTCAAGTGCTTCTATCATTTGCAGTCCGCAGTTGCCGATATAGATATTAGGTGTTTGCTTGAATGATGTCATCATGCTGGAGATATAGTGACCACTTGGTTTGCATTCGATCTTAAAGTCGTTGACATTTTCACATTCGTTACTGAGTCTTCGCCAAATATCAGTTGAGATTGATACTCCGGTTTGTTCAGGTGCGTATTGTACAAGAATGGGTATTTTCACCGATTTCGCAATGGTCTTGATATGATTATAAACATCCTCACCAGACGGTTTTAGAAAGAACGGTGGCAAAACCATCAGTATATCTGCTCCTGCCTGTTCATAATACTGTGCCGCTTTACATGCCGCAACCGTTGCGTGCTGCGTAACCGAAACAACCAATGGGGTTGCCAGCTTTTTGCTTGCTTCAGTGACGGCAAATAGCATGTTCTTGCCTTCATCATCTGTCTGCTTGTAATATTCACCTCCAATTCCAAAAAGAACAAAGCCATTTACCCCTGCACGATGCCTTGTGACCATAACATTCTGTAAGCTTTCAAGGTCAACATCACCATAAATGGTATAGGGCGTTGTAATGATCGGGAAAACCCCCTTCATCTGGATCAAATGACACCTCTTTCTGCGTATTTCCGTAGAATACGCCGGCAACTGATCACATCTGTTTCTGCATTACTTTCATAGAAGCGCAATTTGTTTCTTGGTGTTTCACATGAATGAATGCAGCGCAACCCGGATGTTTGTACAAAGTATATCGAAGATGCCCGGACAAATCAAGCCGTTATTTGTTAATAGTCAAGATTATTTATTAGAAGGGTGTATATTGAGTTTGTTTCTCATCAACATATCACGAAACTGTTTCTGTTGTGTTTCTCGAGATCTGGTGATATACTGATGTCTATAAGGTTACGTCATAGATCATACGGAGCGGAGCGAACACGATTCTCGCCGAAAGGAGACTTTATGGCAAACATACGTGAAGTAGCAGAGCATGCTGGGGTTTCTCCCAGTACTGTATCTCGTGTTATGAACGGAAGCAAATCGGTAGATAATGAATTACGGAAGCGCGTAATGGACGCTGTAGATCAGCTAAAATACGCTGCTAAAGAGAAGAACCAAACAGGTGCTCGATTGAAAGTTGGTATCATTGCATCTAAATATTCTGGACAGTCCATGCAGGCACACCCAGCCATTTATACGGTTATTACAAGCTTCATCCATATGCTGGAAGAGAATAATATCGATAATATTCTTCTGTTGATCGATGACGATGATATCGATGAAATCGAAAGCTACTTTAACAATTTGCTTGATGGTTATCTAATTATTGGAACCAGCCCAACGCAGGAAGATGCGATTCTGGACTATTTTAGAAAGAACAAAACCCCCTATATTATTATCAATCGCTGGATCCATAAGCCATATATAAACTATGTCAATATTGATGACATGAGTGCTGCATATCTGGCGACTACGCACCTGATCAAGCAAAACCATAGAAAAATAGCGTATATTGGCGGTAATAAAGAATATCGTCATTCAGAATTGCGCCTGCTCGGATATAAAAAAGCCATGAAAGAAAATGATGTAGATGTACCACCGAATCTCATCTTTCAGGGTGAGTACAGTGAGAAGTACGGCTATGAAGCTGGCAAATCACTATTCAGCATGATTGACAAGCCAACTGCAGCCTTTACAGCAGGTGATCTGATCGCCATTGGCCTGCAGAGTTATGTTTATGAACATGGCTTTTTTATCCCAAATGATCTGTCTCTTGTTACATTTGGCAGCATCAGTCCATCGCCATTTTCGCGGCCAAAGCTGACAGCTATTGATATACCCTTTAGAGAAATGGGTGAACAGGCCGCTACGGCTTTGATTATGCAGATGAACGTAAAAAAAGTTGTCGGCATCCAGATTCTAATGGATGCTCCTTTAAACATTCGTGAATCGACAAAAAAAATTGATTAGATCGCTTGTAACGAACAGAAGTAGTTCTCCAGGAGGTTTTTATGGCTGCAAAATGCGCATTGATAACGGGCTCATCTTCCGGTATTGGTAAAGCCATTGCTCTGAAGCTGGCCAACGATGGCTATGACATCGGCATCAATTATGCTCACAACAAAAACGCTGCCCAGTCTGTAGTAACTGAAGTGAGAAATATAGGTGTTGCTGCTGATATTTTTCAGGTAGACATTGGCAATATACCAGAACTAAAAGACCTGTTTCATGCTTTTTTAAACGTATTCGGAAAGATTGATCTGCTCGTGAATAATGCGGGCATAACGAGATGTCGCCCATTCATTGATGTAAATGAGGAATTGTTCGACGAGCTGTGCAATACTAATTTTAAAAGCCACTATTTTCTGACACAGTTCGCCGCTCGCAACATGATTGAAAATAAAATTCACGGCAATATCATCAATATAACATCAATACATCAACAAACAGCTATGCCAGAAACAAGCGTATACGGCTCGTTCAAAAGTGCCTTCGCAAAATTCACTCATCATGCAGCTGTAGAGTTAGCCCCATATGGTATCCGTGTAAATGCAGTAGCACCAGGAGCTATCAATACAAGCAACGATGTGAATGAACGTGCTCAATACTTAGCTTCTCGTGTGCCGATGGGGCGACTCGGTTTGCCAGATGAGATTGCCTCTGTGGTCAGCTTCCTGGTATCAGACGCAGCTTCATATATCAATGGAGCAAACATTCTGGTCGATGGAGGAATCCTGCTGCCGAGTTATGTTGATAACCTTTACACGCCACGTGTAGTAACCGATAAAATGAGCTGAACTGATGTGCCTTATGTGTCACAACAGTTGACGCAGGCTATCCTGCATATCCCGACGCGAAGCAAAGCGTCGTTACGCAGGCTAACATGAAGTTTTTCGGTTAGCTCCTCAGTTTACGCGAATAACCTGGCCAGCCGCAGCGGACTGGCGGATGGCGTCCAGCGTCCGGGTCAGGTTGCGCGCACTGTCCAGCGAGACGCTGTAGGGCTCCTGCCGGGTCAGGGCGCGTGCGATGTGGGCGTAAACGGTCATCGCATCGCCGTAACGGTCGCCTTCGATTTGCTCCTTGACCACCTCTATCTCGACCTTGCTGCGGTAAGCTGCGGTATCGGCATGTTCCGGTTCGCGGACCTGGTGAATCTCGATCTC
>JAWSUP010000383.1:0-4177 GCA_033549405.1 Bacillota bacterium
CAGAGTCGTCATGCTTTGAGGAATCTGTGCCATTTATACCTCTGACCTGTAACCACAGAGTCAAAAGCCAGATGCCGAAACCGAGGCTGATAGCGGCGAAGATATAGAAAAATATGACAGTTCCTTTTTCACCAAGAATCTTGCGAAAAACGCGGATTTTGGCCATGTCCCAGATTTTCTCTGGTTTCTTTAAAGCGATCCAGACGACGACAGCAGCATAGATGATCAGTACAAGTCCCAATAGAGCCAACCAGTTCATAATAGATCCTCCTCTTTTTGGTAATGCCTTTGATCAGGCCATACCGCGCCTGATCTTTTTTTGCAACAGCAGGAAAATGATAACGGCGATGAGCAGTATGACGGCGCAGTTGCGCAGGATAAACAGCCAGGTCGCCTGTTTCAGGATGATGCCCTCGACAGCCATATAAGCCCAGTAATAAGGTGACCAGTAGAGAACGGGCAGCCATTTATCAGGCAGGAAAATGGCGCCGAAAACAGAACCGAGCAAGGGAAGAAACGTCATTTTCATTGATGATACGGCTGTCATCTGGTTGTCGTTCCATACGCCGATGACAAATCCGACAATCACACCGATCAGTGCGACAGAGATGATGACGATAGAAACCTTCAGATAGTCGATACTGGTAAAGCCCAGGATCAGGAGAATGCCAAAGCCATGCAGGATCGGCATGATAAAGCCGAGGATGCCTTTGCCGATGACGTACTCGCTGCGGCTGACAGCTGACACGTTGATCGCAGCCAGTGTTTTGTATTGCTTCTCTTCGACAAGGCCGAACATGACGACGAAACCGCCGAAGATCGACACAAACAGGATAATCAGGTTGCTGCCATGCTGCAGCAGAGGGGAGAGCCGCCAACCCATGTCTGAAATAGACAGAGTGACCGGCAATGCCAGATCTTGATTAGTGATGCCGTTGATGACCGATAACACCATCTCGCGTGACCCTTCGGTTTCGTTCCCGGCAGCGATCACTTCGAATTTTCCGTCGATATCGATCACGGCAAACACATCGTCTGTATCCTGGACGCGACGGATGAGTTCGTCGCGGGTCTTGAATTTTTCGACAGACCCATACTGCTCGAGCGTTTCGACCCAGGCTGTATCGGCGTCGTCGAGCACGGCCACACTGATCAGGTTTGCGCCTGCGGACGGTACAAAAGCCTTAAGAATGATGGCAAGCAGGAACGGTGCGATCAGGACATAGAGAATCATGTAGTCGCGCAAGCCACTTTTCAGATCTCTCAGGGTAATGGCAAAGATGCGCCTGAACATTCAGATCACCTCAGATCGTGATGGTCTTCTTGTAACGCCAGTTGGCGAGCAGGAAGAAGATAATGGACAGTCCGGCAAACAGCAAGACTGTACCGTAAAGGATGGTCGGATCCGGCCGGTCCAGGAAAACCTGGCGGAAGGCATAGAGCATCGGATACGACGGCAGGATGCGGATATAAAACGGTGAGAAAGAGGGCATGAAGTAGGAAACGCCAGTGAACGAAAGGACGATGATGACCAGGTACAGCCAGCCCATGGCTTTGGTGATGGTATCGAAAAAACTGGCTATAAAAAGTCCCAGTACTGAGCCAAAGGCATTGGTGACGATCAGGAGCAGGCAAAAAGGCAAAACCTTCATGTGCAGACCACTGACAGCAACTGCCATGATCAATCCTGATGTCAGTCCGGCGACGATCATCACACCAACCTTGCTCAGCAAGTATTGCCAAACTTTGCATGGGGTGACGGCAAACGCCTTGATGGTGCCCTCTTCTTTGTCCATGAAAACATAAGAGGCAATGATGAACAAACCGACAAATGCGGAATTAAGCACCAGGAACAGGGGCAGCAGGTTGATCCGGTCGCTGAGTTTTTCCGCATCCGGATCCAGGACGGTGATCGTCGTATTGTCCTGGTAACCGGGCAAGTCGCGTGCAATTTCACCCAGAAAACTCTGGCGCAGGATATTGATGACTTTCTCACTTTCATAACCCTGCAGAATGAAATGATAGTCGACTTTACCGTCCTTCAAGCCGATGACCAGACCGGCAGCAGCCCGATCTGCCTCAAGAGCAGATCTGACAGCCGCTTCATCAGCCACCAGGTTGACAGCGCCGTCCCCGGCCAACTCATCCAGCAATTGCTCCCGGGCCTGTTCAGGCAGATCGATGCTGAGGTAGACTTTGTTTTCTGATTTGAACTCCTCTGGAACGGCAAACAGCAAGACTGCTACGATAATGACAGCCATGATAATCTCGATATAGATGTAAAAACTGCGAAAAGACAAGGTCAGATCTTTGATAAATGTTGATAGCAGTTTCATCAGACCAACCCCCTGCCGGTGACCTTGATGAAGATCTCTTCCAAGGTCGCTTCCCTGGTGTGCATGGTTTCAATTTCATATTCGTTCAGAATCTGATGCAGCTTTTGCTTTTCTGTCTCGTCGATCAGCGAGAGCGTATCGGTCTGGGTTGTGCCGTTCTGCTTGTATTCAACTGAAACCAGCTTCTGACCGTATTTCAATTTGAGATTGCGCGGCGTGTCAACGAGCTTGAGCTCGCCGTCGACAATAAACCCGATGCGGTCGCTGAGCTGATCAGCCAGCATCATGTTGTGCGTCGTCAACAGGATGGTTACACCGGCATCCTTTTTGGCCTGGATGATGTCCTTGATCTGGCTGGCGATCGCCGGATCGAGTCCGGTTGTCGGCTCATCGAGAAACCAGAGCTCCGGGTTGTTGAGCATGCTGCGGACAAACGTCAGCCGATGCTTCATGCCCTTGGAATATGTGCCTGCACGCTTGTCGGCTACATGGTCAAGACCCGCCATTTTCAATAGCTCCATCGGCTCGACAGTTGGCACATCAAACAGCTTGCGGTAAAAGGTCAGGTTTTCCCGCGCAGTCAGCTTGTCATAGACATTAGACTGCTCGAAGGAGACGCCGACTTTATTGAACAACTGGCGGGTGATTTTTCCCAGCTCGAAGCCGGCCACCTGTCCTGAACCTTTTTGAAGCGGCAACAGGCCGGTCAGGATGCCCTGTGTCGTCGATTTGCCCGCGCCAGATGGACCCAGCAAGGCAAAGGTCTCGCCCCGGGCAATGGAAAAACTGATGTCCTTGATGGCCTGTGTGTTGTTGTGAGCGTAGGTGTAAAAGAGATTTTGCACCTGGATCATGGGCTGGATTCGTTCTGACATGTGTCATCACTCCTTTTGTTGCTGATACCATCGCAGATGAAGCTGATCAGTTGATCAACCGCTGTCAGGTATTTCTCGTCAAGTACAAGCTTGACATGCTCCTGATAATAATCAGCCAGCAGGACATTCATGCGCGAGATCATCCAGGAGATCATGGGAACGTCGATGTCTGGCCGGATGTCACCCCGTTCGATGCCTTTGGCGATTAACATTTGAAAGAACTGGTCTGATCGGCTCATGTTCTCTTGAACAAATTCCTGGTAGATCGGACTGTTGCGATCGGCGATCAGCAGATTGCCGATCTTTTGCAGACGCGGATTGGACTGGGCAAATCGGAGACCCGACATATAGATCTCCTTAAGCAGGGTATAAATGTCGACCGACATGGGATTGGCCATGACCGGAGACAGGCAAGCCATCTTTTGCTCGACGATCTGGTTCAGGATATGCTTGAAGAGATCTTTTTTATCAGAAAAATACTGGTAGAAGCTGCCTTTGGCAATGCCGGCCTTCGCAACGATCCGATTCACACTGGCTGCCTCAAAAGAGTAAACCATAAACTCATCAATAGCAGCTTCTTCGATCCGACTGGCCTTGTCTTTCGGCAAGTTGAAAAATGTATCTTTCGGCAAATAATCACCTCCATTTCTGCATGAAATCAATGTGACTTATCAGTCATATGACTTAATGGTCACATTATAATCCGCTTAGATAGACCTGTCAAGACCCTTTAGCGAAACATTTTTTTTCGGCTTTTCTTGTGATATGATACCCTCAGATACAATACCACAGCCATCCGGCGATTTTTTTACATCTGCCGCACAAGCAGACGCATCCACGAAGGAGGATCGACCATGTTTTGTCCGAATTGCGGAACCAAGAATGCAGACCAGGCAAGATTCTGTGGCAGCTGCGGTAAACCGTTTGCGGCAGCCGCACAGCAATCATCAGTCCAGCCGTCACCGC
>JAWSUP010000384.1:0-4176 GCA_033549405.1 Bacillota bacterium
TATGTCAATTCAGGTGCATCCGCCGGAATCCTATGTCGTCAGCCAGAACAGCGAGCTGGGCCGCCAGGATGAAAGTTATTATGTCGTTGTGACCGGGCAACAGGCCAAAACCTACATCGGGTTCAAAGACGATGCCGATCCTGAGGAATTCATCGAAAAGGCGCGGCGTGCCGATCAATACGGCGAACCGGTCGACCATGACCGTTATATCCATTCAGTCCCATCAAAGCCAGGCATGCAGTTCATGCTGCCGGCCGGCACGATTCACTCATCCGGTCGCAACCAGGTTATCCTGGAGATCGGCAGTCTGACGATCGGATCATATACCTACAAGATGTACGATTACATGCGCAAAGACCTCAACGGCAAACTGCGTCCGATCCATACCCATCATGGCGACAAGGTCCTGCGCCGTGAATTTCGCGCATCCTGGGTTAGGGACAACCTGATCCAGGAGCCGCGCGTCGTCCGCGAGGGCGACGGATGGCGGGAGCTGATCGTCGGTGAGCATGAACTTCTGTATTTCAGCCTGCGCAATCTCGTCTTTGACACGCGCATCGAAGATGCGACCAGTGATCGCTTCCATGTCCTCGCTCTGATCGATGGCGAAAAGGTCCTGGTTCGCTCATTGCAGGATCCGAATCGATTCTTCGAACAGCGTTATCTCGATATCGTTGTAGTCCCGGCGTCCTTTGGACCGTATGAAGTGATTAACCAGGGTGTGGGTACTGTGGTGATGCATAAGACCATGCTGAAGGAAGGCTATGAAACAGACTGATCTATCCTCTGGTTCCAGGCATTGCATTCTGGCCGTCGATGCAGGCGGCAGTGTGCTTAAGGCCGCCCTGGTCAATCCGCAGGGCAGCCTTATACCGGACAGTGTATATCGGCTGCCGGTCGATTCAGCAGGGAGCCGCGATGATGTAGCCGGCGCCTATGTCACGCTGGCGGCGCAGGGTAAGGCGATCGCGGCGCAGCTTGATCTGATCCTTGATGGGATCGGTGTGTCGATCCCGGGGCCTTTCAACTATGAGCAGGGCTTCTGCCTGATGACCCACAAGTACCAGGCTATCTACAAAGTGCCGATGCGCCCTTGGTTCGAAGCCGGAGCCGGTCCAATTCCGGTTCGCTTTGTCCATGATTCGACGGCCTTCATGCTGGGCGCAACCTGGCAGGGTCGTTTTAACGTTTACCGGCGTATCTGTGCCGTCATTATTGGCACAGGCCTTGGCTTTGCCTCCATGTTCGACGGACGCGTTTTTCGAAACGACCAGGGCGGACCGGGCATCAGCATTTATGCCAGACCGTTTCGGGACGGCACAGCGGAAGATTATGTGTCCCGACGCGGCATTATCAACAGGTACCGCAAGCTGAAACCTGAAGCTTTCAACACCAGGATCGGCCAGATCGCACCGGATGTCAAGGACATCGCAGACCTGGCAAGGTCCGGTGACAAAGCAGCCGTACGCGTCTTTCGCGATACGGGAATCTTTCTTGCAGAAATCCTCCATGATATTATCAAGGAGAATGGATTTGAGGTTCTTCTGCTGGGCGGTCAGATTGCCAAATCTGCCGGTCTGTTCCTGCCGGAATTGATGGCTGGTCTGGATGACCTCCCGGTGCCACCGCTCGTCTGGCCGGCAGAAGCGATTGACGAAGCGCCGCTTCTGGGTGTCGCCCGGGCTTGCTGGCAGATCAACTGACTGCATCTTATATGTGGCTTGCGCAGCGCGGCCTTACAATTGAAACATCCGACAGGTTTTGCTGCAGCGATGAAAAGGAAGGGTTCAACGATGGCTGGTTGTATGTTACGAATCCAGGAGATGATGAGCAGTCTGACGAACAAAGAACAGCAGATCGCCTCATACATCCTCGACTATTCAGGCGATGTAGTCCGCATGTCCATCGATGAGCTGGCGTCGGCCTGCAATGTCAGCGTATCTTCGGTGGTCCGACTCTGCAAGACACTGGGCTATTCCGGATACAAGGAGCTCTGCCGGGTCCTGTCCATGGATCTGGCGCTCAACCAGCAAGATAACATCACCTACACTGATGTCCGTCCTGGCGACTCGATCCAGAACATCATCCGCAGCGTCAGCATGAACAGTGTCAAGGCGATTGAAAACACCATGGCGGTGCTGGACGAAACCGAACTGGAAAAGGCGGTTGAAGCGATCAGCCGGGCCAGGCGTGTCGATTTCTATGGCGTGGGTACATCCGGTACTGTCGCCCTGGACGCCCACAACAAATTTCTGCGCATCAACAAGATCTCGCTCGCCAGCGCCGATCCGCATCTGCAGGTTCTGGCAGCAACGACCCTGTCGCCGGAGGATGTTGTCGTCCTGATTTCCTACACAGGCGAAACGAAAGACATCCTGGAAACAGCTGATGTCATTATTCAGACAGGCGCGACCATCATCAGCATCACGCGCTATGGGCGCAATCCGCTCAGTGACCGGGCCAACATCCGCCTGTGCTCATCGGCTTCCGAGACGCTGATCCGCAGCGCGACGATGGGATCGAGGATCGGCCAGCTGAGCATCATCGACATGCTGTATACCGCTGTCGTCAGCCGGGATTACGATATCGCCAGGACACACATTGACAAGACGCGCCTGATCACGGCGCGCAAGCGCATCCGGTCGGGCAACAACTGAGGGATGCAGAGCAAATGCTTCCAAAAAGGAAGGTCAAACATGCAAAAATCAAGCATTGACACGACGCACGCCCCCAGTCTGCTGCCTGACGAAAAACGGTGGCAATTGATCTGGAATGACGAGTTTGATGGTGATACATTGGACCGGACCAAGTGGGACTACCGCTTGCACCTCATGGGGCGGCGACATTCGACATTCACAGATGAGGGCGCTGTTCTGGATGGGAGCGGCAATTTGCTGCTTAAACTCATCGAGAAGGACGGGCATTACTATTCATCGCATCTGCAGACCGGCGAATTCTGCCTGGACAGATCCGGCGAAGCGTTTTTCAAGTTCACCTGGCCGATCGGAAATATTAGACAACCAAGATTCATGCATAAATATGGTTATTACGAGATCCGCTGCAAATTACAGGCACAACCTGGTTGGTGGTCGGCTTTCTGGCTTCAGTCACCCGTTTTTGGGACAACGATCAATCCGGCAGTGTCCGGTGTAGAAGTGAATATCATGGAAAATTATACCCGGAATAATAAGATAATCCATGACAATCACTGGAACGGAAACAATCAGAACGGTGATCATCAGTTTTGTGAGTCCGGCGATATACTGTTAAATGACACACCAGATGGGTTTCATCATTTCGGTTGCCACTGGAGTCCGTATGGCTATGTGTTCTATGTGGACGGCGTCGAGACCTGGCGTTGTGACTCGCCTGTATCACATACCGAACAGTTCATCCTCATTTCTACGGAATGCATGGGATATCGCAAAAGCGATGAACCCGATGAGGCGCTGAAGCGTGCGATCCTGCCTGACTGTTTCATAGTGGATTTTGTTCGGGTCTATGACGAGGATCTGTCATATAAAAAGGCCTGACTCTCACTATATCGTAGCCAGACCCTTTTATTCAGTTTATTGCGTTATTTCTGTTATCATTCATTAGCTCCAGCCACGTTTCATCGGGGTGGCCACTCGAGCACCAGCATGCCTTCAGGCGCCAGATTGACTTGTATCTTCAGTCCAACCGGCTGCTGATCAATGGCTGGCTGTATGTTTTCGCCGACTGATTCACAATAGACCAAACGGATATCTGCCGTTGATGCAGGCAGCATGCCGTCAGGCAGATTTACAGTCACCGAGCAGGACGCCTCCTGGTCGGCAGTATTGATGACAAATAAGGTGCAAACACCAGATTCATCCTGCCACAGACCGGCGCGCACCGGTGGCATAGCGAAGACTTGCCAGGCAGGCGGACGGCCCATGCCGGCAAAGGACGCCTGATCAGGAAGATCTGCTTCAACAACCGGCGGTCTGAGCAGCCGCCCGCTGTTGAACAGCTTCCGGTACTGCCAGCGCAGCTGGACCATCTTCTTGAGGAACGGAAATTTCCTGGGGTCGTCGACGATATCCGCATTGATCCAGCCGATCTGCTGGCCGAACAGCACCTGTTCAGCGATGTGGAATTTGCAGTAGGCGACGTCATTTTTCTTGTAGCCGTTGATGTTCCGGCCGAGCATGG
>JAWSUP010000385.1:0-4175 GCA_033549405.1 Bacillota bacterium
GGATTACCTGTTTCAACCCGGTGACAGCGACAGCCCGGATGAACACTGGCTCACGACGCGGGATGGCGATTATCTGCGTGACACCATTGTGGGGCATGGTACCATTAATTTCGAGAAAATCTTCCGTATCCTGCTGCTGGCAGGTTATCAGGGCCATTACTCACTGGAGTACTGTGGCCCAGAAGACGCTATCGAGGCAATCCGGACCAGCGCCGACAATCTGCGTCGCCTGTACGACAGGGCTGGCGGAACTGCGGAAGGTAGCGTCGATTCCCTGACGTAGCACGAATTACAGTTTTCTGGGGTTTGATAAAATGAGAAGTCGTCTTCTTGCCAGGACGAACTTATCCGAATAGTCGAAAAAGTTCGGAATGAACCGATTGATCGAACGATTCGTCAAGAGTCGAAGCGGTGTTCCAGAATCATCAAGAGACCGACAAGGAGGCGCTTATGCAAATTATTCCGGGAATCTACCAGGTCGGCGGCAGCTTGAACGGTGTGACCTGGGCTGGCGGTTATGCCAGCTATGACGACGGCAACACAT
The DNA here is from genome assembly GCA_033549405.1 of Bacillota bacterium. Taxonomy (GTDB): domain Bacteria; phylum Bacillota; class Clostridia; order Saccharofermentanales; family UBA5734; genus JAAYBY01. Next base: position 545 of record JAWSUP010000385.1, read on the forward strand.
ACATCCTGAAAACAGGGCAGGGGCTCATCATGTTCGACTGTGGCAACGGTGAAACGTTCAGTCAAATCATAGAAAACATGAGTGCGTGGGGACTTCATCTCAGCGACCTCAAGGCCTGCCTGATCACCCATCCTCATCTGGACCATGCCGGATCTGCCTGGCTGCTTGCGGAAAAAGGTGTTCAGCTGTATGCCCATGAAAATACAGCAGAGGCGATTACCGCCGCAGACGAACGGTGCTGCGGGTACCTGTACCACAAGATTTTTCACCCCTGCAGCGTTGACAGGCCGCTGCAAGATGGCGGTGTGGTCAACATCTGCGGGATAAAAATCACGGCGATTCATCTGCCTGGTCATACCATGGGATGCACAGCCTACTCATTTCAATGGGACGAGAAACACATCATCGTCAGCGGTGACATCATCGGAACACTCCTCGATGGTCATTTCGGCTGGAGCGGATCGATTGACTTTGATAAGAAACGATACCTGGAATCACTGCAAAAATTCGCTAAAATCGATTCAGACCTGATGTTACCCGGACACGGCATGGTCTATTTCGGCAAGCCAAGGCAACGCGTCGAACAGGCCTTCAACGAAGCCCTGGTACAATGGCGGTGAAGAGAACATAGGTGCGGAATAAACCTCAGAAGTCATGATGGGTTTATACTATTATTGACAAAATTATCGATCTCATCCAAATTGTCCAAATTAACTGCCGCCCAATATATTCGATTGATTCTTTTCCCTTTTAATATTTTTGTATCCATCCCCGTCAGGTGTCCGTATTTCAAGATAAATTCCTCTCGAAATGAAGCAATCTGTCGGCCTTTTTCAACGCCTGATAAATTATCAAACTGAAGCCTCCGATCAATGCCCTGCGCTTGCATGAACTTCGTCAGATCACCGTTTGTTTCATACAAAATCATCATAAAAAGTCGCAATTTCTCGCCAGTCAAAACCCATTCTACGGATGTTCGAATAGCGCTGCGACTAGCATAGAGACTAATAAAATTCAGAATGTACTGCCAGTATTGTTTGCTCTTCATTGAGCCATCGTCAAGATTTCTCAATCTTTGAAGCTGGGTCATCGTATCTGATTTAATCTCAGAAAGATCAAAGGAAATGCCTCTATCGTTAGCCTCTGCATGAGCTCTCATATGGTATTGCTGACGAATTACGTCAAGATTTATTGATTGATAATGGTAACTCAGCAGGGAATTGATGTCATAAAGTTGTTTTACTTGCTCATCCATGCGCTCATCCTGGATGCCGATTGTATTCGGGCCAAGGGTTGTCAGCTTGTCGGCAATAAGATGATCAATCGGGAGAATCTGATAAAACGCCTGGCTCTCCATGGCAAAAACATTATTCCCGAGAACCTGTGTTATCGGAAATCTATCATTACAGATTATAAACTCAATCTTAATCCGCTGTTGTCCTTTATCGCTATCTCTGATTTCTCGCTGCGTACATACTGAAGGAACCTGCATATAATACGTGTATAACGGGAGCTTTGTTTTGGGTCTTTCAGGTTTATGTTGGCGAAAAATAAACAAGTCATTATCGTGCGGGAACTTTGCTTCAACTGAAGACAATGCTTTTTGAATCTCATCAAAACTGCCATGAAAAAGCATGTCAATGTCTACACTTGTTCTTTGTTCATGAACAGGTAAGTAAAACTGAACCGCAGCGCCACCCTTCAGTACCAGTTTTTCTCCCAGTATTTTTTGCAGCTGAAGAAATATCTCTAAATCCCAAAGAAACAACTCCATACGAGCGATGTTCTTAACACCTACCAGCTGCATTCGCGTTTCTAATGTTTCTCGCTTAAAACAATTTTTATCGTGGATAAGGTTTGAGAGTTTTTCTGTCATCTACTTTCTCCTTTTATGAGCTCAACCAGTTTGATTGCTGATGGGTTCATCTGATTCACATCAAAAATGAGGACCATCTCTGACCTTATGCTGCGTTCATGAGCTGCCCGCAATAATTTGCCCCGTTGAATAGCGCCTTGATCCATCATGTTTTGAAAAATACGAGCCAGCTCTTGCAGAGGCAAAGGATATGCCCTTCGTGTAACTTCAAAATATAGATCGACAAAAGCTTTCTCATTCGTTGCAAAGCCATCAATAGCATACGAAAAATTTCGTGATGGGTATAACAGAACAAGATTTGTAATTAAATTTCTTTCAATAAATGACTGTGACACAAGATATTCTTTCCCGGCGATGACGGTCATACCACTCATTAAAAGGAGTTCTGCAACATCATTGGTGGCTGAATGATCCACGTAGACAATAATCGGATATTGATCAGGTATGTGCTGCATGAATCGAAGCAATACGTCAATGCCAGATATATAATATGGATAACCGCTTTCCAGTAATATATTTTGAATGCGCTCCGATGCCTCTGACGGCATCGGCATATGCCCGGGTTTTTCAGAGAAAAATGAATAGGTACCTTTCTGGATTCGCTTTATTTTTCCGGCATCTGCCAATTTTGCCAAATACCAGTATGCTGTTGATAATTTGCAGTTCCAAACCTTGAAAGCATCTGCTACCGTAAACAGTTCCTTATCATACAAAGACTGATAAAGGCTATCATACTTAATGTCTATTGCTTTTTTTCTTTCGCCCATTTTAATTCCTCACACCTTGCAATCTCATATGAACTGATCATGTTAATAATAACGCAAGAACGATCGTATTTCAATAATTAAATGGTAAATATAGTATTTACCACATATTTATTTAATTCTTTGGAAAGATAAGTTATAGACCTATCCCTCGGCTGGAGCAGGTCCATAGATTATAATAAGAAAAGATACCTGGAATCACTCCGAAAATTCGCAAAAATCGACTCAGACCTGATGCTGCCCGGACGCGGCATGATCTATTTTAGCAAGCCAAAGCATCGCGTCGAACAAGCCTTTAACGAAGCCCTGGTACAATGGCGGTGATAAACAATCTGATCGATACAGGCTGCCGCTGCCGTTTGCACCGGGTAGGCTTATGCCGTGTGGCTTGTATTGCCGCCACCGCCATTCTTCTGCTAATAAGGTTTTCTCGCAATAATCCTCTCATAAGCGTGTTCATGCGAAACGCTGCCGGGATGTGAATCCTTGAATGTGCTTTCTTCATGCGACAGAATGTCCCATCCCTTGTACTTGTCCGGTAGTTCCCCAACATTAAACAGGCTCTTGGTAAATGGCGCGTTGTCCGGCGTTGCTGGTAATCGGTTTGTAAAAATCCCGATTATGTTATAGCCTCCGGGCTTCGTGTGTTCTTGCGCAGATTCGATAAATCTGTCGCGCGTGTCCTTTTCTGGCAAATGCAAAACCCCATGTGACAAGATGGCATCATAAACTTTGTCAAAAGAAAATTTACCCAAATCGCAGACAAAGAAGTTAACTTCAAGACCTTTTTGGGCGGCAAGAAACTTCGCCTTATCTATACCCGCTACTGATATGTCGAAAGAGTCGACCCTATGCCCCTGCTCAGCGAGGAATATTGAGTTCCTGCCTTCGCCACAGCCGACATCAAGGATATGTGCATGCTTCGCCAAATTCTGATAGAACGCCGCAACATCCTTCGTTGCGCCCTTTTGAAATGTAGTCACGCTCCTGT
>JAWSUP010000386.1:0-463 GCA_033549405.1 Bacillota bacterium
GTTTCATTCGCTGACATCAGGCCGGATCCGGTCACATTTCCAGAGCAGGGACTTGACCAGGTCGAGTATCTGCTCTCCGCCAATCCTGGTGAACCATTGCGGCCCCTGGCCAGAATCGCTTCAGGCGGCGAGGCTTCGCGCATTATGCTGGCGATTAAAACCATTTTGGCCGATGTCGATCAGATCCCAGTTCTCATATTTGATGAAATAGATACGGGTGTCAGTGGCCAGACCGCAGGAAAAGTCGGCGCCAAACTGCTGCAGCTGGCCCGGGGCCGTCAGATTTTCTGCATCACGCATATGGCCCAGATAGCCGCTATGGCAGACGAACACTGGCTGATCGAAAAACAGGTCCAGACAGGCCGGACAAGAACCAGCCTGCGTCAGCTGCTGGAAGAGGAACGTGAAACGGAACTGGCCCGGCTGCTTTCAGGCGGTATCGCCGACCAGACGGCGAGGCAGC
>JAWSUP010000386.1:473-4147 GCA_033549405.1 Bacillota bacterium
GCCATCAGGCCAAATCGTAGAGCAGTTTGCGAAAATCGGCCGGCAACGGCGCTGTCACACGCATCAGGGTATCTGTCAGCGGGTGGTGAAAATCGAGGGATACGGCGTGGAGTGCCTGCCTGCCAATCGCAAGATCGAGCGCATCAGGCGTGCGATCGCCGCCATACAGGCTGTCGCCGACAATGGGACAGCCGCAGGCCTGGCAGTGCAGACGCAACTGGTGCGTCCGTCCGGTCAAAAGCCGCAGGCTGACAAGCGAGACATTCCAGGAAGGATAATAACGGCGCTCTTTCCATAGTGTCAGCGCTTCGGCGCCGCTATTGCTGACTTCCCGCAGCATGATGCTGTTTTTTGACCGTTGGATCGGAGCCCGGATCAGCCCGGTCTGTCCGGGCAGACGGCCATGGATCAGAGCAAGGTATTGTTTAACCTGGGGCCGGCAGCTGATGACATGGTGTGCGTGCCCATTCAGGGCGATCAAGACCAGACCGGAGGTGTCGCGGTCCAGGCGCCCGACCGGATGCAACGGCCGATCTGCGAGCATGGCTGTCAGGGCATCGGTATCGTGAAGGTAAGTCGGGTGTGTCACCAGACCGGCTGGTTTAGCCACGGCCAACACCCAATCGTCCTGATAACGGACCTGGACACCGGCAACGGGCCTGATTTCAGGCGGGTTATGTCCGTTAGGCTCATAGCGGGCTACCAGCAAGTCTCCTTCGTGCACCGGATCGATCATGCGATGGGCTTGTTCATTGCACAGCAGGGATCCATACAGCCGGACTTTTTTGGTCAGTAAACGTGACATGCCGGTTTTACTGGTCAGCACGTCAACCGCCCGGTGTCCGTCATCTGATTTCTGCACATGATAGATCAGTTCCATATTGTACCCCTCAGGTCGCACTATGAACTCATTATACCGGATGTCCTGAATATTAGCCTGAATCTGCCGAATATTTGGCAGAAAAAATCAATTGCCGTATCACATGAAACGTGATATTGTATACTATTGGGAGGTGAGTCAGATTATGGGATCAACAAAAACTTTGACTCATGACGCAAAAGTCAGGCAATTGGATCAGGTCATAACACACTATCAGGGACATGGTCGCAAGGCTCTGATGCAGGTTCTGCAGGAGGCACAAGGCATTTTTGGCTATCTGCCCCTTGAGGTACAACGCCAGGTGGCGCAAGGGATGGGCCTGTCTGTTGCAGAAGTTTATGGCGTCGTCACATTTTACTCGTTTTTTTCACTCAACCCCAAAGGCGAATATGAAATCAGTGTTTGTCTCGGTACCGCCTGCTATGTCAAAGGCTCGCAGTCGATTCTGGAGAAGATCGAAGATGAGCTGGGGATCAAGGCTGGAGAGTGTTCGGCAGACGGGAAATTTTCCATCAATGCCTGTCGCTGTATCGGCGCTTGTGGCCTGGCGCCTGTAATCATGATCAACGAAGACGTTTACGGGCGGCTGACCGTTGACCAGATTCCCGCCATACTGGCCAAATACAAGGAGGCGTAAGCATATGGATCTATACAGAGCTCATGTGCTGGTCTGCTGCGGTACCGGATGCACGTCGGCGCAGTCGATCAGGATCATTGAGAACATGGAGAAAGAACTGGCTGCCTGCGGCTTGTCCAAAGAAGTCAAGATCGTCAAGACAGGTTGTTTCGGCCTATGTGCTGAAGGCCCGATCATGGTGGTTTATCCCGAAGGCGTTATGTACTATCGGGTCAGTCCAGATGATGTGACCGAAATCGTTTCCGAACATTTACTTAAAGGCCGTTATATTGAACGGTTGATGACCGTTCAGACAGCGGTTCCGCTCGATCAGGCCCGCAATGTCGAAGAGTCTGATTTTTTCAAAAAACAGTTGAGGATAGCGCTGCGCAACTGTGGCATCATCAATCCTGAATTGATCGACGAATATATCGCACATGATGGATACATGGCACTGGGCAAGATTCTGTCTGAGAAAATCACACCGCTGGATGTGATCGATGAAGTCAAGAAATCCGGCCTGCGCGGCCGGGGCGGCGGCGGCTTCCCGACCGGTTTGAAGTGGGAGTTTGCCGCCCGGCAGCAAAATGACCAGAAATATGTCTGCTGTAATGCCGATGAAGGCGATCCGGGCGCTTTCATGGATCGTTCGATCCTGGAAGGTGATCCGCACAGTGTCGTCGAAGCCATGGCGATAGCAGGCTATGCCATTGGCGCTGATCAGGGGTACATCTATGTCCGGGCCGAATACCCGATCGCCGTCCAGCGCTTGAACCTGGCCATCCGGCAGGCCAGGGAATACGGCCTTTTAGGCAAAGACATCTTCGGCAGCGGATTTAATTTTGATATCGAGATCCGTCTGGGTGCTGGCGCATTTGTCTGCGGTGAAGAGACTGCCCTGATGCGGTCCATTGAAGGCAAACGCGGCAATCCGACACCCCGCCCGCCATTTCCTGCGGTCAAGGGCCTGTTTGATAAGCCGACAATCCTGAATAACGTCGAAACATTTGCCAACATACCGGTCATTTTCCAGAAAGGCGCCGACTGGTTCGCTTCACTGGGAACCGATAAAAGCAAAGGAACCAAGGTGTTTGCTCTGGGCGGCAAGGTCAACAATGTCGGCCTCGTTGAGATCCCCATGGGTACGACCGTCCGAGAGGTCGTTTATGATATAGGCGGCGGTATTCCAGAAGGCAAGGCCTTCAAGGCTGTTCAGACAGGAGGACCGTCAGGCGGCTGCATCCCCGCCAAACTTCTTGACACCCCGATTGATTATGACAACCTGATTGCGGTAGGCTCCATGATGGGCTCCGGCGGCATGATCGTGATGGATGAAGACACCTGCATGGTGGACATCGCCAAGTTTTTCCTCGATTTCACGGTTGATGAGTCATGCGGCAAATGTGCACCGTGCCGTATCGGCACCCGGCGTATGCTGGAAATCCTGGAAAAAATTACAGGCGGTGATGGGACGCTCAAGGATCTCGAAGACCTGGAGCGGATGGCCGTGGGTATCAAAGAAGGATCTCTGTGCGCACTCGGTCAGACGGCGCCTAATCCGGTCTTGTCAACAATGAAGCACTTCCACGATGAATATATCGAACACGTTGTCGACAAAAAATGTCGCTGCGGCGTCTGCAAAGGACTAACCCAGTACTTCATCCTGACAGACCTGTGCAAGAAGTGCGGTCTGTGTGCCAAGCGGTGCCCGGTCGGCTGCATCAGCGGCGTGCTGGGCAAAGAACCATTCGTCATAGACACGGCTAAGTGCATCAAGTGCGGCGCCTGTATGCAGGCCTGTAAATTTAAAGCCGTTGTCAAGCGCTGATGGTGTCAGAAGGAGAGTGATCTACCATGAATAAGGTTCATGTTACCATCGATGGTGTCGCCGTCAGCGTCCCATCAAGCTATACTGTTCTGGAGGCCGCGCGTGCGGCTGGCATCAAGGTGCCAACCTTGTGCTACCTCAAGGGCATCAATGAAGTCGGCGCCTGCCGCATCTGTCTGGTTGAGGTTGTTGGCGGCCGCAGTCTGTCAGCTTCCTGCGTTACACCGGTCAGTGAAGGGATGGTTGTCAAGACCAACACGCCGCGCGTCCGCGCCACCCGGAGATCGACCCTTGAAATGATCCTGTCGGATCATAACCGTGATTGCCTGGCCTGCATCCGCAACGGAACC
>JAWSUP010000387.1:0-4145 GCA_033549405.1 Bacillota bacterium
GGCGCAGCTTAGACGCTGCCTCGTCAATGAGGTCAATCGCCTTGTCCGGTAAAAACCGGTCGGGAATGTACCGGGTCGACAGATTGACTGCCGTCTCAATAGCATCGTCTGTGATCGTGACTGCATGATGGTCTTCATATTTGGATCTGAGTCCCTTAAGAATCAGTGTTGTCTCCTCGGGTGACGGCTCGCCGACAGTAACCGGCTGGAAACGCCGTTCAAGGGCGGCATCCTTTTCGATGTGCTTCCGATATTCCTCGATGGTTGTCGCGCCGATGATCTGCAGTTCTCCGCGCGTCATTAACGGCTTGATAATGTTGGCTGCATCCATGGCGCCTTCTGCCGCACCGGCGCCGATGATCGTGTGCAGTTCATCGATGAAAAGGATGACTTGTCCAGATTTCACGGCTTCTTCGAGACCTTTCTTCAGACGCTCTTCGAACTCGCCGCGATATTTCGATCCAGCCAGCATGCCGGCCATATCAAGAGAAACAAGGTGTTTCCCGCGTAAAGGCTCTGGCACATCGTCACCTGCCAGTTTCTGGGCCAACCCTTCGGCAATCGCCGTCTTGCCGACACCCGGTTCGCCGATCAGGCAGGGATTATTCTTGGTCCGCCGGCAAAGGATCTGCATAACGCGATTAATTTCTTCCTCGCGGCCGATAATAGGGTCAAATAATTGTTCTCTGGCCATAACAGTCAGATCGCGGCCAAATTTGTCCAGTGAAGGCGTAGCCGATTTACCTTGTCTGCCGGGTTTGCCTGTTTTTTCTTCGCGTGCATGCAGGCTTCGGTTGATTTCGGCAATATCAGGATCCTGATCTGCGTCGTCCTGTCGATCACTGTCTCCCTGCTGGCCAGTGCCGCCGGAGCTGCCGGCCAGCTGATTGAACAACTGCTTCGGATCCATACCGGCTGCCCGCATGATGCGCAGGGCAACGCTGTCGCCTTCCCTTATGATGCCCAGGAGCAGATGCTCCGGTTCGATAACATCCAGTTGGCGCATCCTGGCCTCATAAGCGGCCAGCTCGACGACCCGCCGTGTGCGGGGTGTCAGCATACCCATGACTTTATCAGCGTCGGGCGGTTCGGTTATTTCGGTTTCCACAGGCTGCTGAGAATTCATCTGGGCGATCGCTGTCCGGACCTTGTCAAGATCCAGGCCTGACTCATGCAGCAGCTCAAACGCTGTTCCATTTCTTTCCGCCAGAATGCCCGCCAGAAGATGTTCTGTTCCGATATAGTTCAAGCTGTGTGATCGGGCGACCTGATAGGCAACTCCCATCACGCCACTGCTTCTGTCTGAAAAACGCATCATCATTTTACTTACCTCCATGTTATCGTTTTTGCCGCTGCATTGAGCCGGCATACCTTGCTTTTATTTATCAGGCGGTTTAATGGCCGCTACGCCAGTATATTGCGGATGATAGCGGCACGGGCGCTGTCACGCTCCTCAGGAGACATGGCCTGCCCATGGGCTTTCTGGATACTGGCCGGACCGATCGCCGTATACAAGCGATTGATGTCAGCCTCATGAAGCTCGCGCAAAAGCCCCAGTGACAGGCCAAGACGAAGATCCGAGAGCAAACCGGCGGATTCTTCGTTCGATATCAGTCGTGCCGATTTCAGAATGCCAAATGCGCGCATCACCTTGTCTTCCAGGGCAAGCGGCTGCCTGCGGTATAATTCGCGTCGGATTTTGCGCTCCTGTTCGATCAATTGCAGCAACATCCGCTTGAGGTCATTGATCAGGTCATCTTCTGATATGCCCAGTGTCAGCTGGTTGCTAATCTGAAAGAGGTTTCCCTGAGATTTACTGTGTTCACCATAATGCCCGCGGACGGTAAAGCCCAGTTTAATCAAGCCGTCAACTGTGTCTTTTATTTTCCCGGCCATGACCAGTCCAGGCAGATGCGCCATGACAGAAGCGCGCATGCCGGTGCCTGTATTGGTCGGGCACGCTGTCAAAAATCCGTATTTATCACTGTAAGCCAGCGGGAGCGTCTGTTCCATGACCATCGCTGCCTGAGCGGCCAAATCATAGGCCTGTTCCAGGTTAAGTCCAGCCTGCATTGATTGGATCCTGATATGATCTTCTTCGTTGATCATGATCGATATGGACTCATCTCGACTGATGATGGCCCGATGGTGCCTGCCGCTGCTGGCCAGATCTTCGCTGATCAGGCGCTTTTCCGCCAGTGCCAGGCGGTCCTCGGCACTAAGCGTCTCCAAATCAACCATCAGGTACTGCTTTTTCCGATCAGCATCATCCTTATAAAAGGCCTGGACGATTTCGTCGGCAACCTGATGCGCTTGCTGGCTGTCCAGACGATGGGGGAATGGATAATTGCTGAGATTTCTGGCCAGCCGGACCCGGCTGCTGATGATGACATCGCTTTCTGGTCCTTGATCAATGTACCAGGTCATTCAGTCGTCCCCCCTTCTTCACGCTCCAGGCTTTGCTTTTCCAGCATTCGGATCTCGTCTCTGATTTTTACCGCCTGCTCATAAGCTTCTTTAGCGACGGCGTCCTGCAGAGATTTTTTCAGATCACTTATTCTGGCTTGGAGCAGCTGTTCCTCTTGCATTTCCCTGGTCGCGGCGGCTTTGCGGCCGACATGCCGGGTGCCGCCCTGGACGCGCCTGAAAACAGGATCAAGTCTGTCAGCAAAAGCTTCGTAGCAATGACTGCAGCCAAACAGGCCGGAGTGGCGAAAATCATCGAAAGTCTGGCCGCAGACAGGACATGTGACCTTGCGATTTGCCTGGGCGCCGAAAGCAGGTATGCCGCCAGTCGTATTGAAAATGCTGCCGCCACCAGGGACATCACCTAAAAGGCCTGATCCGATCAGACTGCCGATGGTGCCGAAATAATCGCTCACATGGTGACCGATCCCCAGTTCCCTGGCACAGGCGTCACATAGATTGTGTTCCAGCGTTTTTCCTTGCCTGGTCTGGGTCAGGTGGATGGTCGCTTCTTGCTGTTGACATCGTTCACACATCATCTGCAGGATCCTCCGTACTAAACAATAAGGCTTGTCAGCATATTCTTAAAGATTGTCATTCGAATCTGGTCGCGATGGTCAACGGGCACTTCATACATAGAGCGGTCTGAAACAGCCGACATTAAAAGCCGCGCTTCACGCTCTGCGATGATGTCATAATCGGTGAAATTGCGAATCAGAACCTCTGCCTGATGCTGAGACAACATCGTGCCCATCGCGTTGAGCGCGTGCATCATGTAATGCGTCGGCGTGGCCATGCTGACGCGTCGGATGCGGATCCAGCCGCCGCCGCCACGCCTGCTCTCGACCAGGTAGCCCTGGTTGTTGGTAAACCGCGTCGCCAGGACATAGGTGATCTGTGACGGCACGCAGTTGACACGATCCGCCAGTTCAGCACGCGTTATTTCGATTCGACCGTCGTTCTGGTCGATCATTTGTTTGATGATATTTTCGACCAGATCGCTGATTCGCGCCATTTCATAACCTCCTGATTAACAGTCGTTTGACTTTGACTATCTTTGACTATAGAACTATTATATACCTTACTCCGTTTCTGTCAAGAACTCATTCATAGCGCAGAGCGTCGATCGGATCCAGGCCGGCTGCCTTTCGTGCCGGATAAATACCAAAGAACAGGCCGACTGCACTGGAGAAGAGAACCGCAATCAGAATGGCCTGCACACTCAGAACCGGTACGATTTCTGTAATATTGCGGACTGCGAAGGCAATGCCCCAGGCCATTCCGGTTCCGCTCAGGATGCCGATCATACCGCCGATCAGGGTAAGAATCACAGATTCTGTCATGAATTGCAGCATGATGTCAGCCGTGGTCGCGCCGATGGCTTTGCGAATGCCGATTTCACGGGTCCGCTCCGTTACTGATACAAGCATGATATTCATAACACCGATGCCGCCGACCAAGAGTGAAATGGCCGCTACGGCGCTTATGAAGATGGTCATGGTGTTGATGACATTATTTATCTGATCCAGGATCGAAGCCATGCTTTGGGTGCGATATACGGAACGCTCTTCATTGCTGTGTCGCATTTCCAGCACGCGCACGACCGTTTCAGCTGCTTCATCGACCCGTTCTGCAGACACGGCCATGATGCTGATGGCTGACAGCTGATTTTTTCCCTC
>JAWSUP010000388.1:0-4134 GCA_033549405.1 Bacillota bacterium
GGTCGTACCCGGATTCATCGATGCACATTGCCATATTGGCCTGTTCAATGACGGACTTTCCGTTGAAGGTTATGATGCCAATGAGCAGTCTGATCCTGTTACGCCTCAGATGCAGGCAATCGACGGACTGTTTCAGGACGACCGCTGCTTTGCCGAGGCCCTGGCAGCGGGAGTGACAACAGTAATGACCGGACCGGGCAGCGCCAATGTCCTCAGTGGCTCGTTTGCGTTGCTGCATACCTCTGGACGGTCAGCCGGGCAGATGCTGATCAAGTCCGCAACCGCCATCAAAGCTGCACTCGGTGAAAATCCCAAAAAGACGCACGGCAAGAGGGACCGCACACCCATGACCCGCATGGCGAACGCGTCGGTGCTGCGCGAAGCGATCCAGAAGGCGCAGCATTATCGACTGCTGAAGGATCGGGCTGCGAACCCGGATGACAAGAAACAGGCTGACCCCATCGCACCAGATGCTCGCTGGGAAGCACTCCTGCCTTTGCTGACCGGGACGATTCCGCTCAAGATCCATGCACACCGCAGTGACGATATTCTGACGGCTGTCAGGATAGCCAATGAATTCGGCCTGCGTTACACATTAGATCATTGTACGGAAGGGTACTTGGTCGCCGACCTGTTGGCCGAAGAATATCGCCGCGGACGTCAGCCAGGCCATGGTTGCGGTGAGCCTGGCAAAGGTCGGCTGGAAGGTGTGATCACCGGTCCGATCATCTCGGACAGAAGTAAACCTGAGCTGGCCAGGGCCAGTATAGATAATCCTGCCTTGCTGGCTGCTGCCGGATTACCCATGGCCATTATGACAGACCATCCTGTCATTCCGGAACAGTATCTGTCGCTCAGTGCGGCTGCTGCGGTTCGCGGCGGTCTGACGACCGATCAGGCATTGGCGGCCATCACCATCGATGCGGCGCGCATTTGCGAAATTGACTGCGACAGAGGCAGTCTTGAACCTGGTAAGCGGGCGGATATCTCATTGTTCAGCAAGCATCCTTTTGACTATCGCAGCCGGACGCGTCTGGTGTTTATCGACGGTCAGCTGGTCTGGCATGCTCCGGATGAAGTCCTTCCGGAAAGCCTGTTATAATGCGCACCCTGTCTTGCGGAGATGGCAATTACGAAACACCCTGGGTGATCGAATCGACCAGCCCTGATGATACTGAGAAGTTGGGCGAATTGATCGCGCCTTTTTTGCCGCCCAATGCGGTTATCAGCCTGAACGGAGACCTGGGCGCCGGCAAAACAGCACTGACACGTGGCCTGGCACATGGCTTAGGCTGTCTCGGGCCGGTAGCCAGTCCGACTTTTACCCTGCTGATGGAGCATCCTGCGCAGGCGGGCGGTCTGGCGCTTTATCATTTTGATGCTTACAGGCTGGACATGCCGGATGCCGCCGATGCCTTTGTTGAATTTGGCCTGGATGCGTATTTTGACGCAGGCGGTGTCTGTGCCATCGAATGGGGTGAAAAAATCGCCAGCCTGCTGCCTGTGCGCACACTGTCCATTAAGTTGTCCCGGCACTGTCAGGATGATGGACAGACCCGCCATATCAAGTTGTATTGGCCGGACGGCGCTGCGCTGATCGCACAGATCAGACTGGTGATTGACGCCGACCAGACCAGTCAGATCATAAAACATGAATAGGGAGTGTGATGGCATGCTGATCCTGGCCTGTGAACTATCAGGTCCCGTTGTCAGTGTATCCCTTTGGCAGAACGGGCAGGTGATCGCCGAAACTCTGCGCAATGTCGGTCTGATCCATTCGGTCACATTTATGCCGATGGTAGCTGAAATTCTGCAGAAAAATGGTTTCACACCGGCCGATGTCACCCATTATGCCGTAACGACCGGTCCCGGCTCCTTCACAGGTATCCGCATCGGTATCAGTGCAGTGAAGGCTATGGCATATGCATCAGAAAAACCTGTCCTTGGATTTTCGACGCTCGATGTGCTGGCGTGGCCGTATCGCAACTGCGATAAAATCCTTGTCTGTCCGATGATCGACGCACGCAACAGCCGTGCTTACACCGCTGCCTGGCTGGGGTCGAAAATGCTGATCAGTGAGGTTAACCAGCCGGTGGCGGATTTCTGTGCAGCAGTCGCACAACTGTTGCAGTCTGCAGATAATATCGCATCTGTCTTGTTGATCGGCATGATACCGTCTGATGAACAACTGGTAAGCCTGCGCCGGTTTGCTGCAGTAACAGCAGCGCCGAGGTCAAACTGGATGCCACGGGCATCATCTCTGGCGGAAATCGCAGCAGATGCAGCTGCAAGAGGCGATGTGTTGCGGCCCGATAATCTGAAAGCTAACTATCTGACCGTGTCTTCAGCAGAAAGATTACGGGCTGAGAAAAATGGCTGATGGCCCTGTGTACATTCGGCCTGCCGGTGTTCATGATCTTGCCTCCCTGGTGGAGCTGGAGCAGACCTGTTCAGGAATGCCCTGGCATGGCAACAGCCTGCTGCAGGATTTGATAAATAACAAAGCGGCTCATTACTGGGTTGCTGTCGATCCCGCCGGGATGATTGTCGGATATATCTCTTGCTGGGTTGTTCTCGACGAAGCGGAGATCACCAATCTCGCTGTGTTGCCAAAGTGCCGTCGGCTCGGTATCGCGCGAAAGCTGCTGCACCATCTGATCGGACGGCTGCAAATGCTCGGTGTCGTCAAGATTTTTCTGGATGTCAGGGAGACCAACAAGGCGGCAATCGCACTCTATAGCCGGTCAGGTTTTTTGCCTGCTGGCAACCGCCCCGCTTATTATGCTGACACAGGAGAGACTGCTATCATAATGTCACAATTAATTGGTGAAAGCGACAAGGGAAATGTGCAAAAAGACAACAAAGAATGATTCATTTCTGGCATGTTGACAAAAACGACACGATCACACTATACTAAGAATACAAAAATGTCGTTACTGCGCACTGCGCAATTTTTGAACCCGTGGATGGCTTTTTTGAGGGAGGACGTACAATGGTTACCAGAACTGTGCTCTTTAATTGTGATGAGGCACTGCAGATGAAAGCGGTGGCTGTGCTCATTCAGAAAGCATCAACCTTCCGTTCGAGCGTCTGGCTTTCCAGGGGAGAACGGCGCGCCAATGCCAAGAGTCTGCTCGGTGTCATGTCACTGGGCATCGAAAATGCCGCTGAATTACAGATATCAGCCGATGGAAGCGATGAGACCGAAGCGCTGGAGGCAATCGCCACTTATCTGGAACAACCTGAATTCTGATTTCGCCGGAACAGACGACATGACCCCGATAACCCATCAGTTTGATAACAGGCTTGAGCTTGTACCACAGAACCCGGGCGTATACCTGATGAAGGACGTAACGGGTTCTGTTATTTATGTTGGCAAGGCAGTCAGCCTAAGCCAGCGTTTGCGCAGCTATTTTACTGCCAAGCCTCAGGGTAATGCCAAAGTCCTGGCCATGATCGCCCGAATTGCCGATTTTGAGACGATTATCTGCGCCAACGAACTTGAAGCCCTGGTTTTGGAATCGACGCTGATCAAAAAGCATCAACCGCAATACAATATCCTGTTGAGAGATGACCGTGACTATCCATATATCCGCGTGACGATGAACGAGCTTTACCCGCGTGTACTGAAAGCCTTTCGCATCGGCCCTGACCGTAACCAGGGCGCACGCTACTTCGGGCCGTACCTGGCGGGCGATGTGTACCATGCGCTGGAGGCGCTGCGTTCGATCTTCCCGCTTAAAACCTGCAGACGCGTTCTGCCGAGGGACATCGGCCGCGAACGGCCTTGCCTGAACTATCATATCGGCCGCTGCATCGGTCCGTGCAAAGGCGATGTTCCGGTCGAGGACTATCGCAGAGTTATGGAGCGGATCTGCCGTTTTTTCGAGGGGAAAACAGATCATGTGCTGCAAGATCTAAAAGCTGAAATGGTTGAGGCTTCCGGACGGATGGCTTATGAAGAGGCGGCCCGTACTCGCGACCGAATACTGGCGCTTGAACGGCTGATGAAAAAGCAACAGGCGGTCGATAACAGGCCAGTCGATCGCGATGTGCTCGGACTCAGCAGTAACGGCAGTGAGATCTGTCTGCAGAAACTTGAAGTCAGGCAAGGTCGCCTGGTTGCGTCAGCAT
>JAWSUP010000389.1:0-380 GCA_033549405.1 Bacillota bacterium
CCGGTGTCAGGGCTTCTTCGTGGCGCAGACGGTACCAATCATTGGCTGCGTCGGGATTATCAAAATATGGCAAATCCGTTTTGCGGCGATCACCGACATAGAAGAGGTAACCCAGCATGCGGACCTGGTCGCGCTGCTGCCCGTCTCCCAGCAGCGCTGCCGCCGGTACACCCAAGTGTTGGCCCAGCAGATCCAGCAGCGGCGCTTCGATGGCAGTCAGGACATGAACCCCTGTCCGCAGGTCAAACGTCTGCGAACCGCGCACGTCGCTTTCATCCGCTTGCCCGCGCAGAGCCTGCCGGATACGCAGCAGCGTGTTGCGGTAATCGCCGATCTTGCTGCCGATGACCTTGTCGCGGACAGCATTCAGGGCTGCGGTG
>JAWSUP010000389.1:390-4127 GCA_033549405.1 Bacillota bacterium
CCGCCCGGAACTTCGCCGGCGCCGGTACGTCCGCTGCTGTCGGTCAGGATGACAATGTTGCGGGTGAACCAGGGCGCATGGGCGCCGCTCAGATTCAGCAGCATGCTGTCTTTGCCTGCAACCGGGTAGATTTCCATCTGTTGTATTGTCGGAGTCATGGCATGTCCCTTTCTGATCTTAAGACAGGTTGGTGAACTTACATAGTCAGTATTGTACCATTGAAAGTGGTAAAATAAACCATATACGAGTTGTTCAAATCCAGACATTACTGCACTGGTTATATTGTGTCTGCTGCTAAGAAAGGATGTGCCGGCAATGATCGAAATCGATGGGGCAAAACAACCGCGTTCTCCGGATATCTCTGTCAGGGAAACTGTGGATAACGGTTTTTCCAGGGGATGGGGCTTGCATTTTCTGCCGAGTGAGGAATACTGGTTTGACTTTCACACCCATTTGGCGCAGACCCGGTCAGCGGCAGAAATACGCCAGGTCCTGGATGAATGGTTCTCTATTCTGGATGGCTATCGCCTTGCACGGCTGATCCTGCTCGTCGATGATGCCGGCCTGTTTGCCGCCTGCAAAGAAATGCTGGCAGAAGATGACCGGTTCTGCTGGTTTTTTTTCATGAATCATCACCTGCCCGACCTGAATCTGCTCGAAGAGGCTTTTGCCTGCGGTGCTGCCGGCCTAAAACTGCACAACGCGCCCATCATGAAAGGGCAGGCCGATCATAAAATCTGGCTGGGTGAAGAATGGCAGCGTATCTTTGAACGTGCGGAAGAGCTGCACAAACCTGTCTTGTGGCATGTCACGCAGCGTGTCAGTCGTTCGCCCTATCACGGAGGCTCGGAAAATGCCTACTGGTCGGAAAACAGCACGGTCTCGGGTGATCTGGACAATGAGATGCTTCTAAATGATTTCCTCACCGTCGTCAGGACATATCCGGGCATTCCCTTTGTCGGCGCCCATCAATTGCACATCGGGTTGGACAGGTTGGCTGCGCTGCTGGATGCGCACCCCAATTTGTATATTGATACCAGTTGCGGCTTTTTTCTGCGCTGGGCAGACCAGCTCTATGAAACAGACCGCGGGGAATACCAGGCGTTTTTTCAGATATACAGTGACAGAATCCTGTTTGGCACCGATGCCCGGCTGGCGCCAGGACAGACAGACACATACCTCATCCAGTCATTTCTCGGGCATGCCCGCTTTATCCTTCAGCTGCATCTGCCAGATGACATTCTGCAGGCTGTAGCCTGGAGAAATGCGGAAAAATTGCTTGGAATAAAAGCGAAACAAGTAGAGCGCAGAGGCAATGTCAGGCCATGACCGGCGACCCGTACTTCTTCCGCCTGAAGACTCATGGAAAGAGACAGCTTCTATAGGCTCATGAAAAAAGCAGGCTCTGAAGAACCCGCCTTTTTGTGCAAAACGAAGCTTATTTTATAAGAGAACTTTATTCTTTATCTTCGATCTTGCTTAAGCGATCACGAATTTGTTTGAGTTCGTTTTCCAGGGCTGTCGCCTGGTTCTGCAAAAAGCTCTTCTGGTCAGCAGGCTCATGGGGCACATAGGCTCCGAACTGCTGCCAGAAAGGCTGTCCTGTCGCGAAGAACCTGTTGCGAAAACCGCGTCCGCGACCACCGCCACAGCGGTAACCATAAGCCGGGTTCGCATAGCCCGGCGCCTGGAAACCGGCGCAAAAACCCATACCGCGTCCTGACATGGGACCACCGCCCATCGGACCTGTTCCATCTCCTCTTGGCATGTCATCCATCTCCTTTCTTCTTATTGTTTTTGCCAGATCATCGTCTGGTCATCATAGCGCCGCATTGCGGGCACTTCATCGAATAACAGGGTGTCGCGCGCGTATGCGGGGCAGTCGCGCCGCAAGACGGGCAGATACAGACACCGTCTGCACCTGGCGCTCCCCCGCGGCCAGCGCCCCCGAAGGGACGTCTGCCAGATTGCGAGCCTTGGCCAAAGGGGCCTGTGCCATTTCTTCCTGGCATGACAGACCACTCCTTTCCTGTAGACTGAGGCATTCTCTATAGTTATGAGCTAATGCCCATATTCACTGTAACATTATAATGAGCATATGTCAATAACCTTTTATCTATATAGTCAACATAATCGCAATCAAGACTGTTGACAGGTGCGCCAGACATGCATAAACTATATATGAACATATGCCAATAATGAAACGAGGAATATCCAATGAAAGTTGCATTAACTTGCCAAGGTCAATCACTGGAGCATGAGCTGGATCAGCGCTTTGGTCGAGCTGCGACCATTCTGGTCGTCGATCTGGATACGAATTTTGTCGAGATTATCGACAACGGAGCCAATGCCCCTTCCGGAGGAGCCGGTATCGCGGCAGCCCAAAGGCTGGTCGATCGCAATGTATCAGCGGTCATCACCGGCCAGATCGGTCCGAACGCCTTGAGTGTCCTAAAAGCCGCTGATATTGCGCTGTACCAGGGGATCGCCGGTCCAGCCCAACAAAATCTGACAGCCTATAAGGCAGGACAGCTTATTGACCTTCAGAAGTTCGTCCCTTCGCACAGCGGGAAGTGAGGCCTGCATGAAAATCGCTGTTCTCAGCGGCAAAGGCGGTACCGGTAAGACGACAGTCGCCGCCAGCTTGGCGACCGTGTTGCCAGATAGCCAATATGCTGACTGTGATGTTGAAGAACCCAATGGATTTATCTTTCTCAGACCGGACCTGCTGGATCCGATCGATGTCCAGGTGCTTGTCCCGCAAGTCGATCCGGATGCCTGCACCGGTTGCGGGGCTTGCGGCCGGATCTGCCAGTTTAATGCCATCGCAGTCGTCAAAAAGAATGTTCTCATCTTTCCTGAGCTTTGCCATCACTGCGGCGCCTGCATCCTCGTCTGTGAACCAGGGGCTTTGTGTGAGGTTAAACGCACGATCGGAACCATTGAGTGTGATAAAAGCGGATCGTTCATCCAGGGACGCCTGATTATCGGCGAACCAGCCGGGATCCCGATCATCGAGGCCATCAAGCAAAGCCTGGATCCGCAACGTACGGCTATTCTGGACTGCTCTCCCGGTGCGGCCTGCACAGTTGTCAAGAGCCTTGAGGGTATCGATTTCGCTCTGCTGGTTACAGAACCGACACCGTTCGGTCTGCATGACCTGAGGATCGCAGTCAGACTGGTCCAGAAGATGGAAATTTCGGCGGGTGTTGTCATCAACAAGGCTGGATCGGACAACCATATCATTACAGATTTTTGCCGACAATATCAGCTGCCTGTACTGCTGGAGATTCCCTTCAGCAGAACGATCGCCGAGCACTATGCGGACGGCCGATTGCCGATCGATGGTGATCCCATCTGGCAGGCGCGCTTTCTTGAGTTGGCAGAAAAAATCCACTCTTTAGTCAAAACCGCACCGCTGTCAGGCGATGATAATCACGATGGTGAGGTGCGCCCATGAAGCAGATTGTACTGATCAGCGGCAAGGGTGGAACCGGCAAAAGCACGATCACAGCCTGCCTGGCCAAAACGGTTCAGAACAAAATGCTGGCAGACTGCGATGTCGATGCGCCCAATCTGCACTTGCTGCTGGAACATGAGCTGATCAGCCGGGCGGATTACTTTGGCGCGAAAGTTGCTGTGATCGATCCGCACCGCTGCGTCGCCTGCGGCCTGTGCCGCCAGACCTGCCGCTTTCAGGCCATTACACCTGAATTTGTGGTTTTACCGCTGGCTTG
>JAWSUP010000390.1:0-4110 GCA_033549405.1 Bacillota bacterium
CTCAGGCACAGGCAGAGGTCGACCGCTTTTTTCGATCTGCAGGACTGTTTCGAACAGCATGCGCCTCCCATCCTGGATATACTGGCCCATCGAGTGCAGGTCTGTGGTGTTGTCAACGCCGGCAGGCAGGATACCCCGGCCGTTTTTGCCTTCGCTTTCACCAAAGAGCTGTTTCCACCACTCAGTGAAGAAATGCAACGACGGCTCGTAATTCACCATGATTTCAACCGCATAGCCTTTGCGCAGCAAGATATTGCGCCAGGCAGCATAGGCGTAGCAGGGGTTGGTGTCCGGATCCGTCTTCTGCCAGGCTTTCGCACCCTCCCGGGCGCCGCGCAGCATCTCACGCACATCGATGCCTGCCACGGCGATTGGCAACAGGCCAACGGCTGTCAGGACTGAAAATCTTCCGCCGATATCATCTGGCACGACAAAGGTTTCGTACCCTTCTTCATCAGCCAGCTTGCGCAGGACACCGCGAGCCCGGTCCGTTGTCGCATAAATGCGCGAGCGGGCGCCTTCACGTCCGTAACGTTCTTCCATCCAGCGTTTAAAAATACGAAATGCGATGGCCGGTTCCGTCGTCGTCCCTGACTTGGAAATGACATTGACAGAAACCCGCTTGCCTTCCAGGACATCGAACAGGTCGTTCAGGTAGTCCGGGCTGAGGTTGTTTCCGGCGAACAGCACCAGCGGCGCTTTTCGCTGCCGCTTGCTCAACAGTGGCTGGAAAGAATGGCTCAGCATCTCGATGGCGGCCCGGGCGCCCAGGTAAGATCCCCCGATCCCGATCACGATCAGCACGTCGGAATCGCGACGAATGCGGCTGGCTGCCTGACGCAACCGGGCCAGTTCAGCTTTGTCGTATTGACTGGGCAGTTCGAGCCAGCCCAGGTATTCACAACCGCGCCCTTTGCGCAGCAATTCGTGTGCCGCTTCCAGCTGCGGTCGGATCTGGTCGATTTCGGCCTGGCCGGCAAAACGGTTGACGGCGGCGCTATTGAATCTGATCATGTGAAACCCCCTGTTTTATGTTTGCTGCAGGATTCCTGCAGGGTTCTTGATGAATACCGGTTCAGTATAACGCATGGTTATGGAGGTTGCAACGAAGAAGCAATAAGTGTAGTATAATTTATAGAACAATATTTATACATATCATGCTTGACTTGCGGAATTGCCTATAACACGAAACGGAGGTTTCAGATGAGACAACTGTCTCCATACACAGGTTCATTTTTTCGGACTGGTTTGATGATCTTCTTAATTGTCATCTTGCTGCTTTGCCTGCCGGCCTGTCAAACGAGCAGTCAGACAACTCCTGCCACACAGTCGACAACAGCCGCCGCATCACCAACCGCCACGACTGCGAAGGCTGAGACCGGCGCCACAACGACGACTGCTGATATGAGTAAGGCCGAACCGTTGCCTTTTAATGACGCCGACCTGGTCATAACATTCCAGGGGCAAACCTATACTCTGCTGGAAGATGCCTCCGGCCTTCTTCTGGTTCTGGGAGAAGACTTTCAGTACTCTGAAGCGGAAAGTTGTGTCTATGACGGTATGGACAAGACATTCGACTACGGCAGCATCTGCGTGTATACCATTCCCTCTGAAACAACCGACCTGATCGATGGCTTCGATGTTTACGATGATTCTGTGATGACAGCGCGCAACATCTCGGTCGGCGCATCCCGAGAAGAAGTGCTCAAGGCATATGGACCCCAGATTGGCGAAGAATCCGATCTGGTCTATAACACTTCTGGAGACATCAGCCGGCTGGGTGACCCCAAACTGACCTTCCTCATGGAAAACGACCTGGTCATGGCCATCAGTTATTACAGCGGCAGCAATTTTAAGGACTGACCGGCCGGCGCCGGGCGGAGGATCGCATGGTCTTCAGTTCCCCGACTTTTCTCTTTTTGTTCTTGCCGATCGTCTGGCTTTTGCACCTGATCGCACCGCGCCGGTGGCGCAACCTGCTGTTATTACTGGCCAGTCTAATTTTTTATGGCTGGGGCGAACCGGTCTTCGTTCTGGTCATGCTGCTTTCCTGCCTGACCAATTACGGTCTGGCCCGCGGTCTGTCGTCAGATCGTACCTCAACCGATCCCGGCCTTCGAAAAGCGGTCCTGGTTCTGGCTATCGTATTCAATATCGGCCTGCTGGCAGTCTTTAAATATGCTGATTTCCTGATCTATTCACTCAATAACCTCTTTTCCCTCTCGCTTCACCAGCCAGGCATACCGCTGCCGATCGGCATTTCCTTCTTCACCTTTCAGGCTCTGTCTTATGTGGTCGATGTTTACCGCCAGGAAACACCGGTTCAGAAACGGCTGGACAGCCTGATGCTCTATATCGCCTTTTTCCCTCAACTGATCGCAGGCCCGATTGTAAAATACCACGACATCGCAGACCAGATAGATGTGCGCACAATCACCATCGATAAAACCAGTGAGGGGATACGGCGTTTCATCATCGGACTTGGCAAAAAGCTGCTGTTAGCCAACACTTTCGGCCGTGTCGCCGACCAGGTCTTTTCACTGCTGCCTGCTGAGTTGTCTTTTGCCGTCAGCTGGCTGGGCGCATTCTGCTACCTTTTGCAGATCTACTTTGACTTCTCTGGTTATTCAGACATGGCGATCGGTCTGGGCCATGTATTCGGATTCACCTTCAAGGAAAACTTCCGATATCCCTACCAGGCGGAGAGCATGCAGGACTTCTGGCGGCGTTGGCACATATCCCTTTCCACCTGGTTCCGCGAGTATCTGTACATCCCCCTCGGCGGCAACCGCAATGGACAATGGCGCACCGGAATCAATCGTGTCATCGTCTTTTTCTTTACCGGACTCTGGCACGGCGCCGGCTGGACCTTCATTTTATGGGGTCTCTATCATGGCTTTTTCTTGCTCTTGGAGTCTTATCGGCTTATCCGTACAGACAAGTTTTGGCGCCCCCTCCGTCATGTCTATACCATTCTGGTCGTACTCGTCGGTTTTGTACTGTTTCGATCAGATCATCTGGTGCAGACCGGCGCCTTCCTGCGGTCGATGTTTTTCTCGTTAGCTGCCTCTGGTGATGCGGCGGCCAAGTTATTGCAGGAAGCAGCCACACCTGGCTTTCTGATCCTGCTGCCCATCGCCTTCATCCTGGCTTTACCGACAGGACCCTGGCTGAACCGCCGACTCACCCAGATCAAAATCCCACAGCCGTTACTGGACAGCTGCACCTTGCTTCTGACGTTACTTGTCCTTTATCTGTGCTTGCTGTCGTTGTCGGCAGCCAATTACAACCCGTTTATCTATTTCCGTTTTTAGGGCTGCCGAAGCCTGGCCAGCCGGAAAGGAACGCATGGTGAAGAGGGACACGAGCACCAATAAAGAGAAAAAATCCTGGATGACCCGGATCCGGTTATTGTTCTGCTGTCTCTTTTTCCTGGTTTGCTTCCTGCCTCTTATCGGGACCCTGGCAGGTATCGAGACACCCAATCTGGAAAAGCGAACCCTGGCAAGCCGACCGTCGCTATATGCCGATCAAGCGCTCAACAGAGACTTCACCAGCCAGTTTGACGCATATTTTTCTGACCACTTCACGTTCCGTACCAATTTTATTTCGGGCTGGCACCAGGTCAACCAGTTGCTGCTGCAGCAAAGCGGCAACGATCGGGTGATCGTCGGCAAGGATGGCTGGCTGTTTTTCCGCGACACAATCGATGACTACCTGGGCGTCAGCAGGCTGGACGCCGTGGCACTGTCACGGCTGGACCGGCTCTTGCACCTGCAGCAGTCCTGGCTGGCCAGTCGGGGCATTGCCTGGATCTTCATGGTCGCACCCAATAAGCATTCTGTCTATCCGCAGATGCTGCCGGACCACCTCAGCCCCATTCATGCTGCAAGTAATCTGGATTTACTGAAACCGGCACTGGCAGACAACCAGTATCTTGATCTCGAGTCGCCGCTGATCGAGGCGGCAATCCATTCTGCTGAGCCCATTTACCACCGCACAGACAGCCACTGGAATAATTACGGGGCTCGAGTGGCGACCCAGGCTCTCCTGACGGCTGCTGGCCAGTCAGTGCCCGGATTGAAGCTTGAGACGCCCGCTGATGCGCCC
>JAWSUP010000391.1:0-4103 GCA_033549405.1 Bacillota bacterium
GGGCCGACCACCAGTCTTACACCGGCAGCGACAGCGGGGCCGACCGCAAGTCTGACGGGAACAACAGATCCAGGAACGACCGATACCATTGATCCATCGAAAAATCAGGATGAGGAACTGACCAAAACCGGGGAGATCCGGACAATCATGATGATCATCCTGCCGATATTTGTTTTTGCAGGTAGCCTGATCTGGTTCCGCCTCCAGCTTTCAGACCGGGCGAAGCAGGACGAAAAAGCCGTCAGACGTTAGTGAATGCCAGGGTAATCTGATCACCAGGTATTTATATTGGCTCTTGCTTATGCGATTTTGCCTTGATTTGTTAACCAATTGTTGATGATTTGTCACTGGACGTATCAAACGGATCTTGTATAATAGCATCTGGTTTGTAAGTGCCGTCAGGCTGTAGAACTGCTTGCCGATTCAATAATTTATCATAAAACATAACAGAAACCTGAGGTGATTCAATATGAAACGTTCTGCTCAACAACAACATCGTGAGCCTTTTGAAAGATTGTCGTCTGCTCAAGCCAGTCGGAAAAAGCGTAAAAAAACGCCTTTTGGCAAAGCAGTTTTCATCGCTTTAATCGTCTGCAGCGTCTTGGTCTTGGTCGGGATTGCTGGTGCTGTCTATGTCAATCAGTTGCTCAATCTGGTTGACCGGACACCAGCGACAGGCGATCCGAATCTGGATGAAACAGATCTCGTCGATCCTGGAGAGCTGGTCGATCAGCCTGACAGCAGTGATGCGATTATAGATGCTGATAAGGATTACCAGAATATTGGCAAGATCGACGTGCCCAAAGATCCGAATGTCTATAATATCCTCCTGATCGGTACAGATCAGCGGCCAGGCGATTCGCGCGGACGGTCCGATGCTATGATCATCTTATCGATCAACAAGACAACGCAGACTGTCCACCTGACATCTTTGATGCGCGCCATGTATGTTGCCATTCCGGGAAAAGACTGGTCGATGCTCAACCATTCCTATTCCTGGGGTGGGTCTGACCTGTTATTACGCACCATCGAAAACAATCTGAGAATCAGCATCAACGACTACATGGTCGTCAATTTCAGCGGATTCACCCAGGCAATCGACAAGGTCGGTAAAATTACGATCAACCTGACACAGGCCGAGGCCAGTTACCTGAATAATAACACCTCGTTGCCGGCAATCTTTGCAGCCGGCGACAACCAGATGGATGGCGATTCTGCCCTGGCTTATGCCCGTATTCGCAAACTGGATTCTGATTTTCACAGGACAGGACGCCAGCGGACGGTTATGGAAAGCCTGATCGCCAAAACCCGGACACTCAACGCACTCCAGATGACCGACCTGGCAAAATCCCTGTTGCCGCTTGTCAATACCAACCTCTCACAAGGCGAGATGCTTTCGCTGATGGTGGACATGATGCAAGCCCGCAATTATCCTGTCAAACAGCTGATGCTGCCGGAAGCGGAATACCGCGAGCGCATCTATGTGCGCAAGATGGAAATGTATCGCTTTAATTTCACCAAGACAGTCGAAACACTGCACCTGTTTATCTACGGCCAGTAAACCAGGGAGGGGATGCCCGAACGATTGTCTGTTTTGCGCCCGTATGTTAAGATATGAGAACGATTGTTTGATGATTGGAGCGTCTATCTCATTGACTGGCAGAAACGAACAGACAATTGTCCTTGGTATCGATCCAGGCTATGCCATAACTGGCTATGGACTGGTCGCTTATCGCAACAATCATTTTGACTGCCTTGACTATGGCGTCATCCGGACCCGGGCACAGGAGATTTTTTCACTGCGTCTGCTCAAGATTTACAACCAGCTTGAAACTTTGATCGCAACCTGGAAACCGGATGCCGTGGCTGTCGAGGAGCTGTTTTTCAGCCGCAACACAACGACAGCTATCGGCACAGCCCAAGCCCGCGGTGTCGCTGTGCTCAGCGGCGCCAGAGCCGGTCTGCCGGTTTTCGAATACACACCCATGCAGGTTAAACTGGCCGTATCAGGCTATGGCAAGGCCGACAAACAACAAGTACAGCAGATGGTCCGCGTCCTTCTGAATTTGCAGGCGCTGCCAAAACCGGACGATGCGGCCGATGCGCTGGCAGTTGCAATTTGTCACGCTCATTCAGGAAACCGGGCCAGCGCCCTGGCCAGGGGAGGATATCAGTAGATGTACGCATTTATCCGCGGCAAGATAGTCTCCCGCCAGATCGACAGCCTGGTGATCGAAAACCAGGGGATCGGGTATCGTATCTTCGCAGCACCGGAACTGCTGACACGATTTCCGGCGCGTGGAGAAACCGCCCTGATCCATACCTGGCTGTATGTGCGCGAGGACCAATTGGCCTTATATGGCTTTACCTCTGTTGAAGAGTTGAACCTGTTCGAGCTTTTACTGACTGTCAGCGGTGTCGGCCCAAAAGTAGCCAGTGCGGTCGTCGGCACTTTCTCGCCGGGTCAGTTTGCCATGTCGGTCCTGGCTGGTGACGCCAAATCACTGACCCAGGTGCGCGGCATCGGACGCAAAGGTGCTGAGCGCCTGATCCTGGAGCTGAAAGACAAACTCAAAGGCGCTGATCTGCCTGACGGCGCATCTTCCGGCGCTGTCATTCCCGCAGCAGGGCAATCGACACAGTCAGAAGCTGCCAGCGCTCTGGTTGTATTGGGGTATAGCGGACCGGAAGCGGCGCGTGCTGTTGCAGCCATCGCGGAACAAGCGGGCGGACTTGAAGACATGATCCGCCTGGCACTGCGCCAGTTGATGCGTTAAGGAACTGCTCCTGACAATCTCAGACGGAGGATAGCCATGCCGGCATTTAATGAAAGCAATCATGATGAACAGTTCGGGTTCAGCGATGAGGAAGAACGGCTGATCGGACGGGAAAAGCGCCTGGAAGACCGGGAAGAAGCCAGTCTCAGGCCGACTCACTGGGCTGAGTATTTCGGTCAGGTTCGCGTCAAGGAAAACCTCAAGGTTTTCATCGAAGCTGCCCGGCAACGTGCGGAATCACTGGATCATGTTCTCTTATACGGACCGCCTGGCCTGGGCAAGACGACGCTGGCAGGCATCATCGCCAACGAACTGGGCGTCAGCATGCGCATCACAACCGGTCCGGCCATTGAAAAACCGGGCGACTTGGCCGCCATCCTGACCAACCTGACCGACCGCGACGTGCTTTTTATCGATGAGATCCACCGTCTCAACCGCAGTGTGGAAGAGATCCTTTATCCGGCCATGGAAGACTTCGCCCTGGACATTATGATCGGCAAAGGGCCCAGCGCCCGCTCGATCCGCCTGGATTTGCCCCATTTCACCCTGATCGGGGCGACGACGCGGGCAGGCCTGCTGACTGCACCGCTGCGTGACCGCTTCGGCATGATCAATCGACTTGAGCTTTATGATCCGGCCGAAATCAGTCAGATCCTGCAGCGCGATGCAGCTATCCTCAATATCGGTATCGACCGTGACGGCCTTGACATCATCTCCTGTCGCTGCCGCGGCACGCCGCGCATTGCCATCCGGCTGCTCAAGCGGATCCGCGATTTCGCCCAGATCAGCGGTAAAGGGGTCATCGACGGCGCCATTGCCGAGTATGGCCTGAAAGCGCTGGAAATCGATACGCGCGGGCTGGATGCGACAGACAGGCGTATGATGCGCAACATGGTCGACATGTTCGGCGGCGGACCGGTCGGCCTTGATACGCTTGCAGCCTGTACTGGAGAAGATGCTGTCACCATCGAAGATGTCTATGAGCCTTTCCTGATGCAGATCGGTTTCCTGGCCAAGACTCCGCGCGGACGCGTCCTGACGCGCCTGGGCTGGGAACACTTGAATGTTCCCTGTCCCGATCAGTATGAATACAAGCTCAAAGGGCTGGGTCACCTCTATACCGGAACTGGCCAGACCGATCCCAACCAGTTGACGCTCGATATCGAAGCGCTATCAGAAACGGCTGAAGGGGAGCATTAATAACATGAAAGGCCGAGGAGAAGCGATTAACATGGATCGCAACATGAAAAATCCTGAGCCTGCGTTGCCGCTTCAAGACGGGCAAGACCAGAAAGCCATGCAAGATACGCTGTCCAAATTTGATCC
>JAWSUP010000392.1:0-4069 GCA_033549405.1 Bacillota bacterium
TTTCATGAACAGGTGCCTTTTGTCACGCAGGGTATAATGTGTGGGAAGTTAAGGTAACAACTCCTGAGTTAATTATAACACGGCAAACGAAAACCGGTGAAAATATTTTTATATTTTTTACGCCAGTTATATCCCTGACTGCGCCTTCCCTGCCCGGAAAGCCGATCAAATCATTGGTCGCCGACACTGACCGGTCCAGGCCAGTTCATGATGCCGCCGATATTGGTCACATTACTGTAGCCCTGGCGCATCATGTATGAACAGGCCTGGCTGCTGCGGCTGCCGCTGAGACAATAGACAAAGATCCGCGCATCACGCTGTGGCGCCAGCTGATCCAGCGACCACGGCAAGTTACTGAGCGGTATATGCAGACTACCCGTTATGTGGCCTTCCCGGTATTCTTCTCTTGTCCTGACATCGATCACTTTGATGTCCTGTGTTTTTTCTAATTCTTGTTTGGCTTCCCGCATGGAAAGCGTCTGGCATCTGCCGCTGCTTCTATTAAACATGATGATCCACCTCGCTTGTTTTATTGTGGCTTCAAAAAAAATAACTTGCTCTATGGTTCTCCCGAATGATTGAGCAAGATTTTGGATTGCCTAGATCATCATAACCGGATTATGTGCCCTTTTCCGTGACAGAGTCACAAATCATGCGCTCTGGTCGATGGCTGCTGCCGGTTGGCCATGCCTTGTCGACGGCCTTCCATTCAGCGACCCTCCATGAACCAGTGGTTGTCATCCTGAAACAGGTAAACCGCCTGACCCCGGATGCGACAGGTATAGCGCAGCCCGCTGCCACCGACCTTCAGGGAGGCGGCCTGGCGAACATCCAGGATACGGTCGATGCTGTACTGCCGCCCATCTTCCCAGGTGATCGAACGCGGCAACAGCTGACCGTGCTCATTAAATTCCGCCAATACGCGGACCGTGACTTTTCGCGCCATGTAACCACCTTTAAAACAAACTATTGTTCGCTTTAATCATACACGAAAATTGCCTTGCTGACAAGAGGCCCGTCCGAAGAGTCGAAAAAACCGGCCCTGCAGACCGGTCTTTCAATGGCGCTTGTCGCTCAGGGGCAGTTAATCAGCGGATGGCAAATCCCAATGTATTTTTCATGTAGTCGAGGGCGAATTGGGCGCCAGCCGGATCGAGTCCTGCCACGCAGCTGGTTGAAACTGTAAAACTGACCTTCAGGTCCTGGTTGGCCACATGGTTGTACAGACCGATGGCGTTCTGCAATACACAGATCTCCGTCGCGACACCGGCCAGCTCAATGGCATCATACTGGCGTACCAGCCAGTCAATATCAGCCAGGTCAAGCATGTACGATGACTTCGTTAAAGTCTCCAGGTCCATGTCGCCCAGCTTGCCAAACAGCTGCCAGCCTTCGGTCCCTTCCACACAATGGAGCGGAAACTGTTTTCCCTCAGGCTGATCTTCGGCCCAGCCGGATTCCTGGTGGGTATCCAATGTACATAACACATCATGATCTGCCTTGATATAGGTTCTGATGCGGCTCAGCAAAGCCTTCTCAATCGCCTGAGCCGGCTTTCCGGCAGTCAACGCTCCTGCATCAGCGACAAAATCATTCTGATAATCAATAATCAGCAATAACTTTTTCATTG
Organism: Bacillota bacterium; assembly: GCA_033549405.1. Lineage (GTDB taxonomy): Bacteria > Bacillota > Clostridia > Saccharofermentanales > UBA5734 > JAAYBY01. The sequence goes on from JAWSUP010000392.1 coordinate 1,631, forward strand.
CGTATACTCCTTGCTTCTCAATCTCAGATATCTATTTATCTGTGCCTATTTTAACACGCTACCTGAGATAATATAACAACAAATTCGCTCTGCGCAAACCTTTTCCAAACGTATTTACAAATATTTCTCAAAACAGACAAAAAAAGCAGGTAAGGCTGCTTCTTTCTTGCGCTATTTTTATGCTCACGCTCTTTTTCGGCAGACCTCCAGCTTTCAGGTCATGAACCGCGCAGCAGGTTGATCAGCCAGGTTGGAATGGAAAAAAACAGCTTGCCAACCAGGATGCCCAGCAAAACAAAAAACAGAAAAATGAGCACCGGCCTGATCCAGCGATGTTGCTTCAGCTGGTCGCTCATCATTTCGTCCTGCCGGATGGCAGGCCGACCCTGTTTATCAGCGCTATGTCCTTTCCTGTTTCTGGCAGTTTTGCGCTCTGCGCGCTCATGGCCGGCGGGGTCAAGGATGCGGATTCCGATCAGGGCCAGGTTGTCCGGAGCTCCGGCTTTGAAGGCCAGGTTTTGCAGCTGGTGTATTTTCTGGACGAAGGCTGCCGGTGCGCCCAGTTGTTCGGCCAGGACATCGTCGGACAGCAGATCCGTGATGCCGTCGGTGGTCAAAAGGAAGATATCGCCACGCTGGATCGCCGTGCGCGTCAGGTTTTCAGCGCCGACCAGGGCGGTGTCGTCGGCAATGCCGAAGTAACGGGTCAGTCGCCGCTGATCCGGCAGGTATTCAACATGATCTTGAGTCAGGCTGTACAACCGGCTGTCGCGGAAAAGATAGACCCGGCTGTTGCCGACGCTGATCGTGTAAGCCGTCTCGCGATCGATCATCAATGCGGCCAGCGTCGTTCCGACCATCAGCCCCTTGTAACGCTCCAGCAGCTGGCAGACAGCGTTATTGGCTTGATCAACAAAATCGCGGGCGAAATCGAGAAATTCAAAGCGGCTGCCGCCTTGCAATCTGCGGCGATGCCGATCGAAGATCGCCAGGACCGTTTCCGCTGCCAGATCGCCGACTTCATGGCCGCCCATACCATCGGCCACAGCATAAAACTGCATCGGTTCTTCACTGGCAGCCGAACGCTCGAAGGCATTTCGTTCATCTGACAAAACCCAGGCATCCAGGATATACAGGTTGTCATCATTATTTTTCCTGACCAGGCCTTTCTGCAACAATGCCAAGGCTATCGATCTGGCCATCTCATGTCCTCCTGTCCTGCCTTAAAAGGTCTGTTAAACACCTGGATTAAGGCGTGCTCCAGATGAACCGGTGCAGTCTTTCTATCTGCTCTTCCCAGTCGACAACCATCATCCACGGAGACGGATTGACCGTAAACAGGTCATCTTCCGGAACCCGGTATGTCAGCATGTTCGTGCTGAGCGGAACAGCCGTCAGACCAATCCGGACCATGTCGGATAAACGCAGGTTCGTTTCAAACGCATTCAGGCCGCCGTTTGCCAGTGTCAGCAAAGCCGACATCTGGGATTGTGCCACCTGTTCAATCAGGGTTGTCATCAGGAGGCGCTGCCGGCTGGTCCTGACCGAATCAGAATCCAGCTTGCGGATACGCGCCCAGGCAACGGCTTGAAGGCCGTCCAGGCGCTGCAGGCCGGCTTCTTCAAGCAGCGGCGCCGGATCGACGTCCTGCAGCAGCCGGTTTTGTTCCTCAAGATTGTTGTTAACGAAAGGGATCTCTTCGGCCTTGACATCGAGTTCGATACCGCCGGCCATATCGATCAGGTTGGCTGCGCTCCAGAAGTCAAACATGGCAAAACGCTGGATATCCAGGTCCATCTCTGCGTTGAGTGTATTGATCAGCAGCCCTACGCCGCCATAAGCGTAAGCGGCGTTGATCCGATCGGGCCGGCTGCGCCCGCTGATCTCGACCTGGCTGTCGCGCATGATCGATGTCAGCTTGATGGCCTTGCTGCGCCGGTCTATGGTAACGATGATAATGCTGTCGGCCCGGCAGACGATGTCGTCAGCCCGGCGGGCATCGATCCCGAAGACCAGGACGTTCTCGACCAGACGATCTTTCTGCCTGATCTTGATGATCGGAAAATCCGGATGGACATATACACGTGTCCGGTCGCCGGTTATCCATGGAAGATCGTCCTGGTCCGGTTCTGTCAGTTGAATGTTGTCCAGAGAAACCGGCTGCCACTCATCCGGATCCACGAAGCGGATCGCTGTGCGCAACGGCTGGTCCAGAAGCAGAATCACATACAGCAGAAAGCCAACGAGCAGACCGGCTGCGGCAAAGACGATAAAGCCCGCACGCCGGGAAGGACGATTCCTGACTGCATCGGGTTGCACTCTGTTATGAAGCGTTTGACCGGGGTCAGGAACCGTATAGCTGCGTTTCATGTAACGTCACCAGTCCCGTTTCAGCGGTCTTCGTGAAACAGCTTGATGATGACGACCTGCAGGACAGAT
>JAWSUP010000393.1:0-4066 GCA_033549405.1 Bacillota bacterium
TGTTAATCCGAGTATCGAAATGGACCTGAACCGGTCGCTTGCAGTCATCAATGTCCGGGCTATGAATCAGGATGCCGCCCGTCTGCTCACAGGGCAGGATTTTGACGGCATGAACTGGGAAGAAGCAGTCATGCACTGGACTGAGGTTGTCAATGATCATAACCCGATCCAGCAAAGAACCGTTCTCCTGTCGGCTGTCATGCCGGAAGGTGCAGAGCAGCTCAGAGTCAGGTTATTGGCTCTGGAAGAAAAACTTAAGGCCGGTGAGCTGAAGCAGGCGCAAATACGTGTTGTCTACAGCCACGATGCAGGCGTCACCAAAACGGCCAAAAAGAATGGCTTGTCGATCGGCCGCCAGATGTTGCTCAATCAATCTGAATTCAAACAGAAGGGCTGGGATGCCGATACCATCGAGGCAGCACCTTTGGGCGAACTGGTCCAGAATCTGCTTTTTGGCGAAAACCAGGACCAGACGGGCCTGACGCGTGCCACCAATGCCCAGTCATTGACGCAAACCTTACATAGCGGAGATCCGTCTTCTACAGGTACGACCAGCAGGGAAACCAGCCGCGAAACAAACCGTGAAACAACCGGTTCGCAACAGACATCTTCTGGCACAATGCAAACCAGCCGCGAAACCAACCGCGAGACCAACCGCGAAACAACCGGAACATTATCTCCAGAGCCAACTGGGTCCCAGGCAACATCGAGAGAAACCAGCCGTGAAACCAGCCAGGCGTCACAAACTGATCCATCCGGATCGACCATGACCAGCCAGAATGGCGAGACTAATAGTTCGGCAACATCCGGCAGCACAGCTACCGGCCAGACATCCGGAAAGAGTCAGGGCTGATTTCTTAACAGTCCCTGAAGTAATCAAACATTTATAGAAGAATACTGCATGACTTATCGGTAACCGGAAGGAATCCTTCCGGTTACTTTTTTAAATGCCCGGTTGAAATTAGCCGTATTGTTGTAACCGCACTGGCAGGCGATCTCCAGGACCGTCTTTTCCGTCGTCTGCAGCAGATCGATAGCCCGCTCAATGCGCCGGGCTGTCATGTAATCCCAGGGTGAAATGCCGTTGAGTCGCTTGAATACAGTGCAGAAGTATGATCGGCTCATGTTGGCTGCATGGGCCAGGTCGTCCAGGCTGATGTCCGAAACCAGCTCATCGTCGATGTAATTCATGGCCGCCTCGATCTGAGCGAGTTGCTGCAGGGCAAACGAGGGACCGGGGCGATCTTTTGTCATGTGGTGAAAATTGCGACTGACAGTCGCCAGTATTGTCAGAAGCAATATTTTGACCATCAGCTCATATTCTGGCTGCAGTGTCGCAAATTCCTGCTCAATCTGCAATAGCAGCTGGCGCACCACACTGGTCACCGGATGATCCCGATCCAGCCGGTTCTGGAAAAGTTCACTGCGGTCCAGAAAGATGCGCAGATACTTGGTGTCGAACAGCTCATTGCCCGGCGACCAGATAAAACGCGGTTCAAAGTGGACATTCATCAAGACCATATCGTCGCCCGGATCAATTTCTGTAATACAATGGACTTCCTGACTGCTGAACAGAAAAATATCGCCTGGCTTGATCGAGTATTGCCGGTTGCCGACCGTATACAAGCCGGTTCCAGCTTTGAAAACAGCAATTTCAAAGGCCGTGTGGTGATGATCTCGATAGTGTCGCCTGCCGGGCGGGACACGCGAATGAAAAAGCCGCAAGAGATAATTGCCCTGCAATGATGAAGCCGGAATCCAGGCTTCCTGAACGCCCATGGTCACACCTGCTTTCCTGACTGATCGCGCAATATTGTTTGCATCATCCAGAATATACTTGATGAACAAAAGCGCGATTGGGTGTGTATTTATAATAGCGGACATATTGTTTCTGTCAAGAATCGGTCACAGGAGGATACCATGGAAGAGAAAAATATTTTGGATCAGATCAGCGCGAACGTCAACACGCATTCAGCGCCATCACAACTTAGAATCACGGATATCCGGGTCACCAACCTGAATGGCGCCCCAAAACATTGCCCATTGATCAAAGTCTATACCAATCAGGGGCTGGTCGGATACGGTGAGGTGCGCGACGCGTCGAGCGCCACTTACGCCCTCATGCTCAAAAGTCGCCTTCTGGGCGAAAATCCCTGTAACGTCGACAAGCTGTTTCGCCGCATCAGCCAATTTGGCGGTCATTCACGCCAGGGAGGCGGTGTTTCCGGGCTGGAAATCGCGTTGTCGGATCTGGCAGGCAAGGCATGGGGTGTGCCTTTGTATCAGCTGCTGGGCGGTAAATTCCGCGATCAGATCCGGATGTACTGCGATACCGATGTCGAAGGCAAGCACAGCGGCATCGACATGGGACATGCGCTCAAAGCGCGGATGGACAAAGGCTTCACCTTCCTGAAAATGGATCTGGGCATCGAGCTGATGATCGATGAGCCAGGCTGCCTCAACGCGCCCCTGGGTTTTCTCGAAAACATCAAGAAGTATTCTGCCAAAGCGATCAACCACCAGAAGGGGTCGATCGACTACGACATGATGATGGGCAAAAACTACGAGATCTTCACGATCCCGCACCACGCTACCGGCGTCCATGTGACAGAGAAAGGACTCGACTACCTGGAGAATTATGTGCGGGAAGTCCGTTCAGTGATCGGTTATGAGGTTCCGCTGGCTATCGATCATTTCGGCCACGTCTGCATCGAGGACACAATCCGTTTTGCCAAACGGATCGAACCATACAACATAGCCTGGATGGAAGACGTCGCACCCTGGCTTTATACAGAGCATTATGCAAAAATAGCGCGGGCGACCTCTGTCCCCATCTGTACCGGAGAAGATATCTATCGGCACGAGAATTTTGAGCCGCTGATGCAAGCCGGCGGCGTTTCAGTGGTCCATCCTGATGTCCTGACCATTGGCGGCGCCATGGAAATCAAGAAGCTGAGCGAACTGTGCGACCGCTATGGTGTTGCCATGGCCATCCACATGGCAGAAAGCCCGATCGGCTGTATGGCGGCCATCCACTGTGCAGCAGCCGTGCAGCATGTGCTGGCAGTCGAATACCACTCATCCGATGTCCCCTGGTGGAATGACCTTGCTTTGGGCATCGACAATCCCCTGATCAAAGATGGATTTGCCACAGTGCCAGACACGCCCGGCCTTGGCATAACGGAATTAAACGAGGAGTTGATCGCCCGGCACATCCATGAGAAATATCCCGGCCAATGGGAGCCGACCGACCAGTGGAACAATGAGTGGGCCAATGACCGGACCTGGAGCTGAGTGGCAATCTGTTTAGGAAATAAGCACACCCACACCCGATGATTGATATGGAAAATATGATAGACTGTATTTGAAAACAGCCAACATATACTACAAGATAAAGAAAAATGCGGAGGTACCAGCATGAGTTTCAACGTACGTGACGAAATCATCGCCATCACACCCCAGTGGAAAGGAGAGCGATTCCCGGACGGTCGGCCAAGGGTTGCCGACAAGTATTTACAGGCCCTCTATGGCATGACCCTCGAAGAGGTCTGGAAACCGATCTTCGTCAAAGGTTATGACAACCAGTTTGAAGGCCACCTTAAAACACTGCATACGGGGAAAAAACTGGTCGGTCGCGCTGTCACCTGTTCTTACTGCCCGACGCGGCCTGATCTGCACGAGACACTTTTCGCCATCGGCATGGCTGAAGGCCGCAACGGCAACTACAATCAGTGGGTGATCGACAGCCTTGTCGAAGGCGATGTCGTCGTAGCCGATATGTATGACAAAATTTATAAAGGTACCTTCATCGGCGGCAACCTCTCGACAGCGATCGCGACCCGGACCAAAACAGGCGGCGCAGTCATCTGGGGCGGCGTGCGTGATCTCGAGCAGATGGAGACGATCGATACCATTCAAGTCTACTACCGCGGTATCGACCCGACCCCGATCCGCGATTTCGTCATGACCGGATTCAATACGATCACCCGCATAGGCGGCGCTGTCTGCCTGCCGGGCGATGTCGTCTTCGGTGCCGGCGGCGGTGTCCTGTTCATCCCGAGCCACC
>JAWSUP010000394.1:0-4059 GCA_033549405.1 Bacillota bacterium
CCAAGCCATTTGTTCCCATACCGCCCAAAACACCTGTTGCTTCAATCAACAGTGTATTTGCACCTTCTCTCGCTGCAGAAACAGCGGCCGCGCAACCGGCCGGACCGCCCCCGACGACAACAACATCATACTGGTCCTCGCATGGAATCTGTCTGGACTGCAATGGATACATACGTGCCTCTCCTAGACCCGCTTTGATAATATGCGCCTGATATTTTTGCTTAGCACCAAATCAAGTATATCATCATTGATATCACAGGATAGCAGCCTGCCCAGTTCCCATGCCTGATCATGCGCATAGGTGTCGGTTCCGAAAACAACTTTATGCGGATCAATACGAGACAGCGTGTCTTCCCAGGTCGTCCGGGCGCAAAAACTGCCGCAAAATTCAAGAATGACGTTGTCAAGTTGCTGGCAAGCGCGAACAGCCTGGGCTCTTCCGATGTCTCCTCCGCCCGAATGTCCAAGCATAAACGTCGCATTGGGATACCGCTCTGCGATAGAAGCGATCATATCGGGTGTGTCACAGATGCCTTCCCACGAATGAAACAAGATGGGCAGATGATGCTTGTCAGCATTTTCCCAGCAATGATTGTAAGAAGAGTCCGTAACCGGAACATGCCAGTAATCAGCAAGTGTCTTGAATCCAATAAAATAGTCGCCGGCAAAGGCTTCATCCAGGATTTCCTCAGTAATCGTTTCATTATAAAGTGGGTGAAAAACATAATACCCGAGAAAATGCTTGCGTCTGGATGCCGTAGCCTGAGCCATGTTCGCGTTGTTTTCAACCGGCTCTCCTTTAAGCGCTTCAGACGCGGATGATATCATAGTGGAAATGCCAAGCTTATCCATCGAACCTGCCAGTGAAGTCAACTGATCGTCCAGCGATTCATAAGGAACGTACCAGCCGGTAGAGGCGACACCAAGATGACCGTGTGCATCCATGATATCAATATCGTGTAAGCCTTTACCTTGACAGAATTTATGCCAGTAACTATTCTTCACCTGAGAATTTATATCCTGTGCGTGCGTTGCAAAGTCTTCTGCAAATTCACGATTGGGAAGTAGTGAAAGGAATGTGCCGGAAGCAATATCTTTCTTGGCCTTTTCGCTGAGATCAGAATAAATAAGGCCTGCTATGGGTGCACCGGCGATTGCCCGGTAGGCAATACCGAAAACAGCGCGACCATTGCCGAGATACTGGGCAATTGTGGCATGAATGAAGCGCATATGCAAATGGGAGATATCAGCATAAATATTTGGGCATCGCCACATGACATCAAACAGGTTGGTGCAGTCACCCCACATGGGCGCTTGAATGATGAACTTCATTTCAGGAAATGCTTTGGCCAGAGCAATCAATTCGTCATATGTATTGAATTCATACTTGCTCAAGAGTACGATCGGTGCATATGTTCGTATATCCAGAAACAATCGCTCTAAAGCTCTCAGTGGATAACGTCCAGTGACCGGAGCAATCGAGATAACGCCAACACGACCACTCTCCAACATTTCGTGCAGATAAGACATTGTTTCGGGTTCGATAATATCCCTGGGCGTTACATAAAAAGCCGGGATAACCCGCTTGGCCGCACCAGGAATTGCCGCCAGATCTTCCATCAGCTTTCGGTTTCCCACGAGAGGATGGCAGTCTCGAGCAATAACATTCGTTACCACACTTCCCCATACACCCAAGCGATCCATCTCATGCAGGAAACTATGAAGTGTTGGATATTCAGGTTTTTCATGAGAGCCTTTTCCATACAAACCATCAACATTAATGTACAGCATAGATTCCTTCCTTTCGTAAATAAAGCAACTTGGCATATGAATCAGTATAACACTATTGCGTATAGCCGGGTGCGTTGAAAAATCTGATGCTATCGGCATCAAGCGTTAGCCACGGACAAGCTGTTCCTAAAATGGAGCTGTGATACGCCGATTGTTCGCACAGCCTGGCTAAGTTGAACGCAATCCTTTATACTGATGGTAACTTTTGCAGCAGGTGATGCTGCCAGCGTATCGCACTATTATTTTGAGTCACATAGACGGTATCAGAGGGGGGAGAGGTCCTTATGGAGGAAAAGCTTTTTGTTGGTGTTGGTCGCTCAGATATCACACCTCAGGTAGGATCATGGTTGATGGGTTATGCGCCTGGCAGACAGGCACAGAGTATCAATGATCACCTTTATGTCACCGTTCTGGCATTTGAATATGCAGGCATACGGACTTTAATCGCCTCTGCGGATGTCTGTGTGATTAACGAACCACTCGTATCAATCGTTCGGGAACAAATGGCCGCAGCAACTAGTGTTCATTTTGAGCATATCATCATATCCGCGACACACACGCATTCTGGTCCTGCCATGCGTGAAACACCTGGCGGATCATCAACTGATGAACAGTATCTTTATCATAAATTCTGCCCACTCGCCGCAGCAGCCGCTGCTCAGGCCGTCGGTAGTCTGCAGCAGGCCAAGATGGGTGTAGCTGAAATCCCAAGTGTTGCAGGGATCAACCGTCGACAGTTAAATGAGGACGGGACAATCGGTCTTGGCCAAAATCCATATGGCAGCTATGATCCCATTATGACGGTTATCTCCTTTACCAGTCCGGATGGCAAGCCAATCGCTAACCTGATCCATTATGGCGCCCATAACACGGCATCAGGAATCAATCCTGAGATTACGCGGGACTGGTGCGGCGTGATGGTCGATCGCCTGGAAGCAGAATCTGGCGGAATCACGGTCTTTGTCAACGGATGTGAAGGAGATTGCGGTCCACGCCTGCCCAATGGCCGTACGACCGGCAATCTGAAGTTGGCCATGGAACTCGGTGCCTGTGCAGGTATTGATGCCGTCAATGCCTGGCGCTCAATTAAAGAATGGCACGATGGTGCGGCCATGAAGGTTCTTAGCGAAGAGATTCCGCTGCCCCTTGAGTCGCTGCCATCTCTGGATGAACTGAAAAAACAAAAAGTGGGCCTTGGTGATCCGGACCATTTAGTCGGACTGAAGGTAATGGAATATACCCGGCTTTGCGAGCGTATTGAGATTGTCCGTTCAGGAAAGCCTGTTGATACCTGTTTGATGCTGCGCCAGACGATCATATCGATTGGCCCAGTCGCTTTCGTGCCGATTCCTTTTGAGGTTTTCAGTATCATAACATTACGTATTCGCCAACACAGTCCCTATCCTTACACCATTTCCCTAAGCAATGCCAATGGATCGTATTATTATCTGCCGTCTCAGGATCAGATTTGTCGGGGCGGTTATGAAATATGGGTGTTCAAAGCCATGAATGCCCAGCCCTTTGCCGATGATACAGAACAATACATGGTTTCAGGCAACATCAGACTGCTGCGTAAGCTGTGCAGCAGATGAGATGCTCCTGTGAGCGATAAGCTTAAGCGATAAGCTTAAAAGAGATGGGGGATTTCATATGAAAGCCTGGGCGGCATTGGCACCTGATCAAATCAAATGCGTTGATATTCCTATTCCCGAACCCGGCGATTATGAAGCGCTGATCAAGATTGAAGCGTGCGTTTTCTGTAACAGTACGGATTGGATGGTTGTCAACCAACATTTCGGAGCGGCAGGATATCCGGTCCTGATCGGCCACGAATCATTCGGAAAAGTCATAAAAACTGGTAAACATGTACGCAGTTTCAAGGTTGGCGATCGGGTTACCGGTCCAAATGCCGTCCCATATGGTTTTAACGGCAAATACTATTCAGTCTGGGGCGGATTTGCCGAATATGGTATTGTTGGCGACTACAAGGCCTTGAAGCAAGACAAGGGCGATCCGGTCGATCAGGACAGGAACCTGGCTCGTTTTGCCACAAACCTGACCATTCCGGCTGATTTCTCCCTCGACAGGGCCGGGCTGGCCATCTCGTTAAGCGAAGCAGTCAGCTGCATCACGCAACTCGGTTCTGTCAAGGATAAAAGTATCGTCGTCCTTGGTACAGGCATCGCCGGCCTAGCTTTTGTGATGTTGGCGAAACTGCACGATGTCGAGCAGGTCATCTGTGTCGGCAGAAGAGCCGAGCGACTCGCA
>JAWSUP010000395.1:0-4033 GCA_033549405.1 Bacillota bacterium
GGTGATCGACCAGACGGCGCAAAGAAGAGGCGCGGTCCATACCGATGACGCCATCTGTCGGACCTGTCATGCCCACATCCGTGATGTAGGCGGTCCCTTGTTCGAGAATCCTTTCATCCGCAGTCTGGACATGCGTATGGGTGCCGACGACAAGGGTTGCCCGGCCATCAAGATACCAGCCCATGGCAATTTTTTCAGAGGTCGCTTCTGCATGGAAATCGACAATGGCCATGCCGCTTGGTTCATTTGACTTCCAGTCTGACAAAACCTGGTCGGCTGTAGCAAAAGGATCATCGACCGGATCCATGAAGACGCGACCGAGCAGGTTTAGTATCAGGACCCGCCCTTTCGGGTGATTGACGATCAGTTGGCCTTTGCCAGGCCAGGCTGCGGGTCCATTGGCTGGCCGCACCAGGCCGGTGATCTTGTCAATTGAGGTCAGTAATTCCGGGCGAGCCCAGCTGTGATTGCCTAATGTCATGACATCGACACCGCACGATCTGATATCGTGGGCCAGATTAGCTGTCAACCCCAGTCCTGCCGCCGCATTTTCGACATTGGCGAGGCACAGGTCAACTTGGTATTGCCGCTTCAGATCAGGCAACACTTCCTTGAGTAAATGTTTTCCGCCGGAACCGACCAGATCACCGATAAACAAGATATGCAATAGATTTCCTCCTGAATTCCTAACAGTCTCAAACTCATTCTATCATACACGATAGTTGTGAAGAAACAGAAAACGCGGCCAGATCTTTTGGGATCCGACCGCTTTTCGCAGATGCTTTTCCTGGATGACAGGTGACGCTCAGGACATGCTTATAAACAATATGTCCTATTTGGCGTAGTCCATGACCCTGTTCTCCCGGATGATATGGACTTTGATCTGACCGGGATAATCGAGTTCGTCTTCAATTTTCTTACAGATTTCACGTGCCTTGAGGATCATCTCTTCATCACGCACTTTTTCCGGGCTGACCATGACGCGAATTTCGCGCCCGGCCTGGATGGCATAGGATTTCTCAACGCCTGGGAACGAATTGGCGATTTCTTCCAGTTTCTGGATCCGCTTGATGTAGGTCTCCAGGTTCTCGCGCCGCGCTCCGGGCCTTGCAGCAGAAATTGCATCTGCTGCCGCCACCAGGACGGAAATCATCGTTTCCGGTTCCACATCGCCATGATGCGACTGGATCGCATTGACGACTTCGGGACCCTCTTTGTACTTGCGGGCGATATCAGCCCCCAATGTGATATGAGAGCCCTCCATCTCATAGTCGGCTGCTTTGCCGATGTCATGCAATAATCCGGCCCGTTTGGCCATCGTGACATCGAGCCCCAGTTCAGCGGCCATCATTCCGGACAGCCAGCAAACCTCAATCGAGTGCTGCAGAACATTCTGTCCGTAGCTTGTCCGGTATTTCAGCCGGCCCAGTATTTTGATCAGTTCAGGGTGCAGACCCATGATACCTGTATCAAATACCGCCCGGTCACCTTCCTGCTTGATGGTGTTGTCAACTTCCTTACGGGCTTTCTCCACCATTTCTTCAATTCTGGCCGGGTGGATGCGGCCGTCTATGATCAGTTTCTCAATCGTTATGCGGGCAATTTCCCGTCTGACTGGATCAAAGCTGGACAAGATTACAGCCTCAGGTGTATCATCGATGATCAGGTCAACGCCTGTCAGCGTCTCTATGGTCCTGATATTCCGGCCTTCACGGCCGATAATGCGTCCCTTCATCTCGTCGTTGGGCAACGTGACGACCGATACGGTCACTTCAGAAACATAATCTGAAGCATACCGCTGGATAGAACTGACGATGATATCCTTAGCTTTCCTGTCTGCCTCTTCCCGCGTTGTTTCTTCCATCTGCCGCAGCATAATGGCCATGTCATGACGATACTCGATCCGTGCTTCTTCAAGCACCTGGTTTCTGGCTTCTTCGACAGTCAGGTTGGATATCCGCTCAATCTCATAGACTTTCTGCTTCTCCAGCTCCCTGGCTTTTTCTTCCGATGCCAGAACATCACTGACGCGAACTTCCAGCGCTTCTTCCTTCTGTTCCAGGATTTCCAGTTTTCTGTCCAGCGCTTCCTCTTTTTGTTCAATGCGGCTTCTTTCCCGCTGGAGCTCTGTGCGTTTCTCTCGTACGTCTTTGTCAAGTTCAAGCCGTGTCTTGTGTATCTCCTCCTTGGCTTGGAGAAGGAGTTCCCGTTTTCTGCTTTCGCCTGTTTTCTGAGCCTCACCGATCAGTTTCCCGGCTTCTGCCTCTGCCTGCTCGGCTGCTGCCTGCATGGCCTTGGATTTTTTACTGAAACCAAGTTGATAATACGCAATCGTACCGCCTAATGCGGCCACGAGTCCCAAAACCAGGCCAAGTATAAAATTTGGCCAGTTAATGGCAATCACCTCCACTATTTATTTGTCAAGATTCAGTTATGTCCTGTATCTGAGAAACATAAGCATAACTCATATTCTATAGAAAAGACAGGGTCCCTGTCAATAAAGAATGGCCCAACCTGGCTGATCTGAACCAATTTGCTGTTGGTGCAATCGCTCGGATGGGCCATTTTAATGCATAATGTAACATAGAACAAGTTATTTCTGTTGTTCGAGGACGCTGTCGGGGTAAATCTCCCTCTGGTGGTAATGGGTGTGCAGCAATTCATGCGATAGATGCCCGTTCGGTTCACCGAGAAATTCCTTGTACAAAGCTTCGACGTCGGCATTTTTGTGCGATTTGCGTTCCGGCATCAAAATATCTTCATCGTACAGGGCTTTGGCGCGCAGCGAACGCAGATCGATATCCATCAGGTCCTGGGCCTGGACCTGAGGCTGTCCGCCGCCGCAGACGCATCCACCCGAGCAGCCCATGATCTCGATAAAGTGATACTGGGGAGCCGATCCGTCCCGGATGGCATCGAGCAGCTTTCTGGCTGCAGCCGTGCTATGGGCGACGGCGACACGCAGCTTCAGTCCGCCGATCTCCAGTTCTGCTTCCTTGATCAGGGCATCGACACCGCGAACAGCTTTATATTCGATGCTGGGCATGTCTTCATGCTCCAGAATGTCTGCCACTGTTCTTAATGCCGCTTCCATGACACCGCCGGTTGCGCCGAATATAACGGCGGCACCGGTGTATTCTCCCATCAAATCCTGATCTGGCCCTTCATCCGGCAGTCTGTTGAAATCGATGCCCGTCTGTTTGATCATGCGGGCAATCTCGCGGGTTGTCAAAACGGCATCAACATCCCGGACACCCAGGGCCGGATTGAACATTTCGTCACGGCTCGCTTCAGTCTTCTTGGATGTACAGGGCATGATCGATACGACAAAGATATCCTTAGGATCGATACCTTTGCGCTGGGCATAATAGGATTTGATGATTGCGCCTTCCATCTGGTGCGGTGATTTGCAGGTAGAAAGGTTATCCAGAAACTCCGGGTAATAAAACTCGGCAAAGCGGATCCAACCGGGTGAACACGAGGTTATCATCGGGAGCTTGCCGCCGTTCTTGATCCGGTTCAGGAGTTCGGTACCTTCTTCCATGATGGTCAGGTCTGCTCCGAAATTGGTGTCATAGATTTTGTCAAAACCCATGCGCCGCAGGGCTGCGAACATCTTACCTGTCACCCTGGTGCCGATCGGCAAGCCAAAAGCTTCGCCAAGTGCCGCCCGGACAGCCGGAGCGACCTGGACAACGACATGCTTTTTAGGATCGAGAATAGCCGACCAGACGCGCTCGTCATCCTCTTTTTCATGCAGGGCGCCGACCGGGCAGGCAATGATGCACTGGCCGCAGTAGATACAGGGAGCGTCATTCATGCTGATATCGTAAGCTGGTCCGACAGCGGTGTTGAAGCCGCGGTTGATAAAGGACAGCACATTGACATCCTGTTTTTTGCAGGCAGCCACGCAACGGCCGCAGAGAATACATTTGCTTGAGTCGCGCACAATCGAGTTCGAGACGTCATCGTAGCGCGTCGGGCTTTTCTCTCCCTGGAAGCTGATCTCCCGGATGCCGTACAGTTCGCTGAG